>NZ_JBNDYG010000066.1:27063-54525 GCF_049893405.1 Paenibacillus sp. Dod16 | reverse complement strand
AGGGAGATTCGATGATCTGCTCGCCAGTCTAGCCCGTTCAGTTTGGTGATAGTGGCATGGCTCATGGCGTCGATGGGGCTTTCAAAAACGTAGACTCGTTTACTGTTATCACTACCAGGGATGTGAAAAGGATAGCTTTTATCTGAGTGTATTCGATCCTGTTTAAAGGGACGATTAGGATTGCTGCCTCTCATCGAACAGTACTTTGGAATTCCATCAGGATCGTGTCCGATGAAAACACAGTTTCCGGTTTTGGATTGCTGGAAAAGCTTTTTTTCGTGCATGAGGTGGGACATGATTTCGGAGTCAATTCCTCGAACGTGTACGAGATACCAAGCGACTCGCCTATAGTTGGATGCCTTGGCTGGGAGGATGAGCTGGTCGGCTGTTTGAGGCGGGTGGAGCACGGGTGTGAAAACTGGAATTTCACTCTCCAATAGAAAAGCTACAGCTTCTTTGAAATTCATATTCCAGAATTGCATTACAAAGTCAATTGGGCCGCCGTGGGTATCAGTGGAGAAGTGATAGTACTTATTGCTGTCTTTGAAAAAGTAAAGGCCACCACTTTGTTTTGCATGTAGTGCGCGGCGGCCGCCGTTTTCGAGGGTGTAGCCATGGGATCTAGCAAAATCAATTAAATTGGTATTATTAGCTTGTGCTATATAACTATTTTTCAAATTTGGATATGGTTTCATGATAAATCTCCTAACTGAGCTGTTGAAAAAATTGGTAAAATCAATACTGGAAGTATAAAAAATGGCTCATGGCATTTAAATAATTCTATAAAATGAACTTCATTAAAATAATATTGGAGTAATGCGAACTCGGCGATAGACTACTAGAATTATGATTAAAAAGTGAAAGTTATTTGCGAAAAGAAATATAGGGAACATATCCAATAATACTATTTAAGAATAACGTCTGGAGTGTAGATATGCAGCCAATTACAGAAAATGAGATGACGGTTGAACTAAGTTTATGTGGAAAACCAAAAGCATATAATTCTGAAGATGGATATCCTTTTGAAAAACTTGATGATAGGCAATTTGAAATTATTGTTTACTATATTTTCAAAGAGGAAATTCAAAATTCTCCGCTATATAAAACCAGGCATAATAGAATTACACTAATGCCTGGGGTTGGGGAAAAAGGAAGAGATTGTACTTTACAATTGAATAATAAATATACAGGTATTATTCAATGTAAAAGATTTGGTGATAGAGTTGACAAACCTCAAGTTGCGAAAGAAATTATTAAATTTTCACTGCATTATCATTTAGATAATACACTCATCACTGATATTGATCAGTTTACTTATTATTTTGCAACCTCAATTGATTTCACTGGTCCAGCGATTCAATTACTGGATAACTTTGCTTCTGAAATCGAACATGAAGCGAAATTAGATCGTTGGATTACTGATGTGATATCTGATTATGAATCATTCAAAGAATTAGAACTGGAAACTATTAAACCTAGATTAATAGAGATATTAAAAAGCTTGAAAATTGAAAAGGTAACTTCAACTGACTTAAACGTATTTATAGATAAATACAATTATATTGTCGAGAAGTTTTTTTCAATTAATAAGGTAGTTTCTATTTCTGAAGTCGAAGCATTAATTAAATCCAAGGATTTATCATTTACACAATTTTTAATGGTTCTTTTTGAAGAGATCAAGAGTATAGATGGAATTAGGTCTATAAATATAAAGGAGCAACTTATTCACAGAGTTGAGTTAATTCTTACTCAAATAAAAAACTTGGGAGAAGAAAATTTCAAAAAAGTGATTTGTAATATTAAAGTTCCTTTCCTTACTTTGTTTCAGGATCCTCAAGAAATTAAATTTATTGATAATAAAGAACTTATAAAAAATATAGTCATTAACTTAAGTCTTATCTCATTCATTTATCCAGAAATTAAATTGATAGATAATAAGGGACAGTCCATAAATCTAGATGGTAATACTAATTTGGCTTATCTACATACAGCAGAAAGAAGCGAGTATAACGTAGTAATATTAAGGTTATTGCGTTATTTTAATGAACCTGATGTAGACATAAGTAGAGTGGAAAAAGTAATAATAGGAAATGTTGCTGCGGATAATTGTTTCCGTGAGAATCGTTCTGCGCTGATTGACTTTGATCATATTATTACACAAATCACTGAAGTGGATCTTGAAACAGCAGAAGGAAAAGAAGAATTTAATAATTTGAAAACCAAGTATGACTTCATTTACCATTGCGAGCATGCTTTTAATTTTCAAACCAAAAATACAATTGAAGAACTCATAGATCAATTGAATAAAGTGTTGGGTGGGGATCGTGTTGGATCAATTTAGTATTTATTCATTTGTTGATGATTTTTTTCTTAAATTCGATATGGAAAAGATTATTGATCCCAGATGTAAATATATTGATTGTTTATATATAGATCCAAACAGAGAAAAATATATATTTGCTTGCAAAATTTTTGATAATAAATATGAGATGTTTAAAAATTGGGAGCTGGTTCAAGATCATGACATAGCTCTTTATTTACAAAATGAACTTTTTTCTAGAAACGATATTCGGTGGGATATCTATTATTTGCTGATTTATATTCGTGAGGATGATTTAACTATTGATGAATATCATTTTATTGAAAAGGATCGCTTTTGTTGTAAAAAATATGTGATAAAGGCAAAAGATCAAAAAGAACTGATAGAAAATTTTAATTTTAAATTGCCATTAACTTCAAATTTTTATCAGTTGGAAAAATTAAATGCCTTAATAACAGATGATCAGTTTTTTCAACAATTAAGAGAGAAGGTTACTTTTAACAAAAATATTATATCGGATAGAATATTATCTGATTTAGTACTCCATAAAAATGAGCTGGTTGATCAGCTTAAAGGGGATTAATTATGAAGGAAGTTAGATTAACTAAAGTAGTAGTTGACCATTTTAGAGGATATAGAGAACCGAAAATATTTGATATGACTAAAGGTTCGGATTTCACGATCTTATCAGGTTCAAATGGTTTTGGGAAAACTTCTTTTTTTGATGCAGTTGAGTGGGGATTTACGGGAAAACTTTTCCGCTTTGAAGAGCCTAATGAGGAGAAAAGTAAAAATCACTTTATAAATTATCAGCCGTATGAAATGCCTGCTAAAGTCACACTGGAACTTTTAGATGCTGATAAAAGGTACGTGTTAGTTAGAGAAGCAATGAATTTTGAATACAAAAATACTGATTATGGATTAAATAAATCTAAAATCATACTTTATGGAACAGACTCTGGTGTTCTTTATGATCAAGCTGCAACAAATAAATTAAATGATCTCCTAATACATGATGATTGGAAAGGGAAATTAGAGTTTCAAAATATATTCTCACAATTCCATATACTTACGCAAGATAAGTTGAAATACTTTGTACAGGGATTAAAAGGTCCGGATAGGTACAGTCAAATTTCCTCTCTTTTAGGGACAAGTAGATTTCAAAAATATAATGAACAAATTACTAATATAAAAAAAGAAATAAATGATAAGATCAAGTTTATCAATGAAAGAATAGTAAAAATAACTCCTTCCTTAGCAGTATTAAATGACAGAGTAAACGTTCAACAGAATTTTAACGTTGAAGGGTTTAGTAATATAAATGATTTCATTGACGATCTATTGTCAAAATCGCGTAACATAACTGGAAATGAGCAAATAGGAAACTTTAAAGGAGATAGTTTATTCAATGAAGAAACCATAAATTTTATAAATAGTGTTGTTAAACAAAATTCTTTTTATCTAGCAAGTATTAATTTACAATTAAGTGATCTAACAAATAGAATCAAAGGTCTTGAAGATATTAACTCAAGAAAAGAAATATATTTAAGCACAAAAAGTGATGCGGAAAAATTGCGTAATGCTATTCCAGTTATTATTGAAATACAAAATTTAAATTATCTAATTAATAATTTTGAAATGTACAGAAATTATTCTGATAGCCAAAGAGAGTTAGAAAATAAAAAACTCCAAAAATCCAATAGCCTAAATAAAGTATCAGAATGTATCCAGGAGATTGAATCATTCTCTAATCGTTTGAGTACTCAATTTGGAAGTATTGATTCAATAATACATCAAAAAATAGAAGTTATAGATAAACTATCACTTTTAAAGAACACGTTAAGAGAGAGTTTAGAGATTCTAAACATAGTATCCGCAGATGATTTTTTGAAAAAAAGTGTATATGAAACCAATGAAATCATTTTTGCACTACATAACCAAATTAACGTAAAAATTTCTCGGGTTGAGAATAGACAATTTGAAAAAAACAATTTAGAAAAGGAGCTTGAACGTTTAGATCAAAAAAATGAATCAATAATGAAAATTGATAAAAAATATAGAGATATACTAAAAACATCAAGAGATCACATTGTGACTGCTAATGAACATAATCATACAAACGAAGTAGACTGCCCAGTTTGTGGTACAGGGTTTGATTTTGATGTGTTGATTCGAAACATCGATAGCACTCTAGCTGAAGAAAGCGATGAGATTAAGAGTAATATTTACATATCTGAAGGTTTGAAAAAAAGAATTTTAGATATTGATAGGGAAGTACAGAGTAATCTCGAAGAATTTATTTCATCATATAATGAATCAAAGATAAGATTAGTTGAAATTCTTACTAAACTTAATGCAAATTTATCAGAGCATAAGATTTCTCAAAGTAACATTCTTAGTGAATACAGAATGTTAGAACAGCAATTAGAAATAAATCGACAACAGAACTCTAATTATATTGATATGATTGGAAAGGTAGGGTTCTCTACAGAAGGTAATGAGTTATTACAAGAAATTAATATAAAACTCAAGATTAATAATGAAGTTTTTGCAAATGCTAATATTCAAGAGACTAATTCAGAAGATATTAGAAAGAGAATAATTAATTTAGATGAATACGTAAAAGGGTTTGAGGATAAGCTTGGGTCATTGAATATAGCAGATATAGATTCAGAATTGGTTTTAGAGATAAATTCTCTTTCTTCACTTATAAAAGAAAATGAACATAAGAAAATAGAACTTCATATGATTGTTAAGAAACTTCAGCAAATAGTTCAATTGGTAAACAATAACAAAGATTATGAAGAGTTAAAAAGACTCAAAATACTGAAGGGCAATCTGGAAAAAGAAGTTGATGAACATGCGAAAGTATTAAAACGACTCGAAGACATTAATGATGCAGCAGATAAAGTTATTGAGGAAATGAATGGTACAACATTAAAAGAAAACGAACATCTTATAAATAATATATACAAACGCATTTATCCTCATCCTTATTTTACTAATATTAAATTGGAATTAGGCACAAATAACAGTGGCAATAATGTGTTACAGATAAAATGCTTTAAGGAAGATCAAAGTAGTTGTGAAATAAACCCAGCGTTTACATTTAGTACAGCCCAAATGAACGTAGTTGCTATTAGCATTTTTTTCGCTCTTGCATTAAGACAACAATGTACACGATTAAGCACTATACTTTTAGACGATCCTGTTCAAAGTATGGATGATATCAATATTTTAGCCTTTATTGATATTTTAAGAAGTATTTCGTCAGAAGAAACAACATCAACATTAAACAAACAGATAGTAATGAGTACTCACGATGAGAAAATTTATAGATTACTATCAAAGAAATTAAGATTCTTAAATACTCAATCTTATCGGTTTTTAGACTACAATGAGACGGGACCAGTTTTTGAATAGTTTTAAACTATTGGTTAATTTAAAGGTCTGTTCTAATGAACGGCCTTTTTTTTATGGAGAGAGCAAATCATTTTCAATGTTAATTGATTCGTTATAAGGATCTGGGTTGAGACTCTGTTTACAAGGTGAACTAAGAATAGTTTCTTGAGTTAATAATTCTCGAAACTCTAATTGAGAAACAAGTTCTACTTGACGAGTTATAGTTTTTTGTAAGGTTTGTTCAAATTCAAATGATTTTTTAACTTCGTTCTTGACTTCAGCTAACTGTGTTTGAATATCCGTTAACCTATGCTTAGTAGAGTGAAGGTTCTCAAGAATTTTTACAAATACATTCTCCAGACGTGTTATATTCCCATGTCCCGACTCCCCTAAATCAATAGAATATGTCTCGGCGCCTTTAACCTGTATAGAGACTTTGTTAAAAGCAGAGCGACCTAAATGAAGCTCAAAACCGCGGTAGCGGCCCACACGAACTACCTCCCCAGAATTGGCTTCATTTAACTTCAAAAGAAGAAGGAGCAACTCTCCAGCCTCTGATTTTTCATTATAGATTTTCCCCTCAAGCTCAATAGAAAATTCGTTACTTCGTGTTTTTTCAGCCAATTCTACATCAGGTTGCAGACGGGCAATTCGTTGTTCGCAAGCTTGTATTTCTCGAGGATAATGCTGGGAGATTTGCCGTTCCATAATTACATGTTCATTGTTCCAATTGGCCTTGAGCAACTTTAATCGTATCACCTCATTATCTACCTGCATTTTTTCTGCAAGTAGAGGATTAGCTGTAGCGATAGCCTTCACCTCAGCAGCGGACAATACCGTTTCATCTGCATCTTCACAGGAACGGGAAATGCTTTTGCCAGTCATTACTTGTGAAATATATCGGAGCTTCTGCTCTTGAATCTGCCATAGGTAACTGTCAAATGTCCCCTTAGTCACATAGCGAAAAATCTGGATCGTTTCGTTTTTATTGCCTTGCCGCAGGATACGTCCATCACGCTGAGTTATGTCTGCTGGTCTCCAGGGACAATCAAGATGATGGGCGGCAACAAGCTGATCCTGAACATTTGTGCCAGTTCCCATCTTCTGTGTCGAACCGAGCAAGATGCGTACTTCTCCGCGGCGAACCTGTTCAAATAACTCCTCGCGTTGTATATCCGTTTTAGCATCATGGATAAATGCAATCTCTTGTTCAGGAATGCCTTTATTGATTAGTTGTGTTTTGGTTTCATCGTAGACATTGAAGTATCCTGGCTTGGGTGTGCCACTATCAGAGAAAATGACTTGAGTAAGTCGATCAGATCTGGATTGTTCCCAAATATCAAAAACGTTGCTGATACATCGACTTAACTTGGAATCAGATTCAACCGGAGCCTCAGGGTTTACCAGACGGGGATCAATGGACATGAGCTTGGCTTCATTCGTTAATTTCAGCATATTGTCTTCGGTAGCCAGCACATCATTGTTACGGATTTTCTCAGCACGTTTGACAAAGCTGTCCATCATCATTTTTTGAAAGGGAGAGCATTCAGTGACGACAATCTCCGGCTTCCCATCTTTCAATTCGGGAACCGGAAGCTTGAGCATTTCGGCAGTTTGAATATCAGCAACGGTGCGAAATATGTTCATGAGTTCCGGGAGATTATGAAATTTGGCAAACCGGGACTTCATGCGATACCCACTGCCTTCAGGTGTCATCTCGAGCGAGGAGACAACTTCTCCAAAGGTGGCTGCCCAATTATCGAAAAAGTCCAAACCGAGTCGCTTTAAAACCATTGGCTGCAAATAACGCTGCATCACATACATCTCAGACATGCTATTGCTTATCGGTGTCCCTGTAGCGAATACCACACCTCTGCCTTGATTTATTTCCTGGATGTATTGACATTTTAAGAGCATATCCATGGCACGCTGACTACTTGTTTTACCTATACCGGCCACATTGCGCATTTTGGTAAAAGTAAAACAGTTCTTGTAGGCATGCGCTTCATCAACAAATAACATATCAACGCCAAGCTGTTCAAAGTAGAGCAAGTTATCTTTTTTATCCTCATTGACCAAACGCTCCAATCGATGCTTAAGTTGATTTTGGAAAATGACCATCTGTTTAATCGTCCAGTTGTCACCCTTTTCCCTTTTGACCTGATCAATCATCTGGGTAACTCCATTGATTTCATTTTGCAGTAATTGTTCCTGACGCTCATGAGATATAGGGATCTTTTCGAATTGGCTGTGGCCGATGATAATTGCGTCGTAATCACCCATGGCGATTTTAGAGACAAAGCGATTTCGGTTCTGCATACTGAAATCCTTTTTTGTGGTTACCAGGATGTTGGCAGCAGGGAAGAAGCGCATAAACTCATTGGCCCATTGTTCAGGTAAATGGTTGGGAACACAATAAAGTGGCTTTTGAATGGCTCCCATCTGCTTTAAATACATGCCTGAAGCAATCATAGCAGCGGTCTTACCGGCTCCCACCTCATGAGCCATAAGGGCGGTCCCTGAGTATATAATTCTTGCTGCAACGTCTTGCTGGTGTTGCCGGAGCTCCACTTCTTCACTCATACACTGAAACACAAGATGGCTGCCATCATAAGTACGTGGACGGAGAGTATTAAACTTCTCATTATAGATACCCAGTAATATATCTGCCCGGTCTTTGTCCTTGAACAGCCAAGATGAAAAGGCTTCTTTGATTTGCTGCTGCTTGGCGCGGGCAATCATCGTTTCCTTGGCGTTCACCACATATTTGATTTGTTCATTTCCATTCTGGTCGAAGTAGGTTACCGGATCACGAACAGTAATACTCTGCAGGTTCAAACTGCCTTCATAAATGTCGTATGCATTTACCCGCGATGTACCAAAAGTGCGGTTTACTTTTATTGATTCCCGTTCCAATGATTTGCCGGAGACGCGCCAGGAGTTCGCATATTCCATGTACTCAACATTGATATTTCCAGCAGATTGATGATATCCTGCCGTTCCAAATGTCTCATACATGAAATCACGGTAATACTTGATTGGAATCCACGGACTTCCAATCCGAAAATCAATATCACCCGGTAATAGTGGAGCAGGTTGCACAGCACTCAGGGCGGTTACATTACGCTCAAACAACTCGGGATATTCCGATGTTTTCAGCTTGGCATAGGCTAATTTGTCTTTTACATTTCCGGATAAGTATTCTTCATCCAGTTCCCAGCCTTCGTCTTGATTGCCAACATATTTCTGGGGATTAAGGAACAGCCGGTCTCCAAGTTCATCTAAGATCTCTTCTGTTGATTTGCCATATAATCTCGACATATAGGATAGATCTACTTTGAGCTTCTGATTCAGGCAGATTTGAAGAGCTTGTAAAGCTGAATCAGCATGTACCGGCATGCGATTCGGACGAATCGTGGGTTTAGTGAACACCTGAGCTTTTACCCAATTCTTCTCGGGTGTCATATCCTCAATGGAGCGTAGTAGTGGGAGCTGATCATCATCTGAAAAAGCGGCAGTATTGGCTCGATCATTAATGGGCCCGTGTCTTTTGACAAATTGATCGTAGACCTCATTTAGTCGATGCTGTCCCTGTTGGAGTTCAGAGATGTCATAACCATATTCTCGGGACTGAATGTCAATCACTGTTTTGAGGGCATCTCGAATGTCGCATAATCCTTTAATGCGTTCTGCTTTTTTGCCCTTGATGTCTTGGAAAAGCAAATATTCATTCTCGCAGAAATAGATCTGATTATCCTTGATCACGTAAGTGAAATTCTTGGTTCCTGCATCGGCTGGTTGCGCTTGTTCCTGTCTATCTTCTAAGTCCTCAATTTGAATGTCATCGGGTAAGGCTGAAAATTGAGCTTTTAAAGAATGAAGGGCGACGCTTAATTCGGCATATAGATTCTGGGCAGGTTTTGGAAAGCAAGCAGTAGTTCGTTCTGAACCATACATGCTACGATCCCAGTTCATATCTCCGAGCACCATTTCGGGATGATGAACAAAATAAGTATTGATTGGAATGCCATCGGATGTGCGGGAGACCGAAATCCAATCTGGAAATTGTTCAGTGTCCAGCTGTCGGGGCTGATCCAGTTTCTGCAGGAATACCATGTCGGTAGTTACTTCAGTACCGGCAACTGCTTTGAAAGCAGTGTTCGGTAAGCGAATAGCACCAATGAGATCAGCTTGTTCTGCTAACTCTTTTCGGATCGAAGAGTCTTGTTTATCGAATGTACCTTTACTGGTGATAAAGGCTATGATCCCGCCCGGCTTCACCAATTCCATTGATTTTATGAAAAAGTAATCATGGATCAAGTAGCTCTCTTTAAAGCGATGATCGAAGACTTGGATGTTATTGAAAGGGATATTGCCTATAACAGCATCAAAACTGCTTGGAGTAAAGTTGGTTGTCTCAAAACCTTGAACATGGATTTGTGCGGAGGGGTATAATTGCTTGGCCATCCTACCGGTGATTCCATCCAGTTCAACGCCAAAAATCTTTGCTTGCTGTAAGGTGTCAGGAAGTACAGAGAAGAAGTTTCCGGTACCCATAGCAGGATCAAGGATTTTACGGTGTTCTCCGTCATTTAGGCCAAAGCGCTCGAGTGCTTGATAGATGTAACGAATTAACTCCGGCTCTGTGTAATAGGCTGTAATCGTGGAGTTCAGTGCTTCAGCATATTCTCTCTCATCCAGCAAATGTTTTAACTCCGCAGCTTCATACTCCCAATCTTTTGCATTCTCATTAAAGGCATTTGCTAGTCCGCCCCAGCCCACATAACCAGCTAATATCCTTTGCTCGTCAGGCGAGGGAACACGACGTTCAGATTCAAGCAGTTTCAGAAGACGGATTGCTTCTATATTTCGTTTGTATTTGCTTTTAGCTCCGGAAGGATAAAGGGATACTTCCGTATTATAATGGAAGTTTTGAGGTGTGAAAGCAGGGTGTTCAAGAGGTTCTTGAGTAACAGAAAGAGTACTTTCAGTCTCTTCTTGGAATTCCTGATTCTCGGCGGATTCAATTTCTATAGGCTCACGTTGTATAGGAGCTCCAAGAGTACCGGCCTGACTCTTATTGTCTTCCGCCTGCTGAACGTAATCAAATAATGTCCATTCCTCTTCTTGCGGAGGGAAGACAGATAGGCTACCGTCATAGCTTCCATTTTGAATGAGCTGCAGGAGGGTAGTGGCTATCGTTCTCCAGTTGATAAGGACCTCATGGGCACCTGCACTGTCAGACCATAGTAGTTCAATTCCTTTTCCAGAGTGAGTATATCCGGTTAAGCCATTGCCAAAATCTCCTCTGGCTCCACCAGTCCCATATCGATTTTTAAGCATCGGAATGAGGTCATGAGCCTTTGTAACTGAGTGTTCGACTACGTAAGAATAGATGACTTGTTTTCCTTGCATTGAACCCATACCGCTGCGGAGCAAGTATTCTAACATTTCTTGTTCCGATAAAATGATATCTTCAGATTTTTCAGGCAATAAAAAAGAACCGCTAGTTTGCGGTTCTAAGGACAATGTATTGGAAGGGGCAATTATCTCGGTCTCAAGACGATTTCGTTCAGTACCAGTTCCTCTGCGGTTGATTTGATCTGGTTCAAGTGACGTGTCCGCTCCAGAGTATCTTCGGTCTGAGGTATCGGCTGAAGCCGGAGTAACTGGTCCGTCAGTTGTTGCATCCTCTTGTTCGCTTCTTGGTCGATTTGGTGCATTTTCTCCATCAGATTGCCCTGCATCTTCAGGCTCATTAATCGATGGGGATGATGATTCCTGAGATAGTTTAAGCTCATCCTTCCGTATTTGCCTAATGGCTGTTGGTCGGCCTCCGCCTGACTGGAGATCTGTATCAGAGGATACAAAAGTCCGTCTGTCTGCTGACTGTAGTTGAGATTCAAATTCTCTTTGTTCATAATTAACCATCCTTTCTTGTTGCATTAATTTGATATGCCTACCGATATCGAGCAAAATCTCTTTGGAAATCTCAGTTAGAATGCCGCCCAGTCGGGACATTAGCGGTACATTGTTCCAGTCGTTTATAGTATCGAACACCGGAGTTGAATCTGGCTCTGGAAGCCTACACCGAGAATGAATGAAGTAGATGCTGCTGGCGGCAATCAATTCCTGCATTTGTTCTTGCACGCCGGAAATAGGAAATGTGGCAAAAGGATGATTTACCATATCCAGCTCTATATCCTGATATAAGTCAAAAGATGATATATGCTGATTAACCAGCTGTGTAATACATAACCCTAGATCATTTGTTTCATTGGAGGATAGTCTGTGAGCGAGTTCAACCAAATCTAGCCCCTGTAAACTCCAGGGTTGAGGAGGGACTCTCCCATGAGTTTGAGAGACATCGAATAAATAGTCTATATGAGGCCTGTTCTCCTGAAAGTTACTGACACCAATGGCTTTTTCTCCTCGTTTGATGTACCGGCCCAGTTTGTTCCAAAGAGGAAGGGAGGCCAACATGGTAGCCTCTGGATTCTGCGTGTATATGAGAAGAGCATTATCAAAAGAGTACTTATAAATACCAGAAGCGAATTTTAAATAATCCATCCAGTCTTGTGGTGACTGCGAAATTTGTGATACAGCCGACTGATAGATGGCTCTTAGTGTTGTAACACGAGCCATGATGGTTATCCTCCCTTCCAATGGATGAAATGTGCTTCTTACTGTTCCAGCTCATCATAGATATCTTTGTCAGGCACAAAGGGAAGCCAATCTCGTTTGATATCCACAGCATAGGCTGGATAACGAAGCTTGATCCCTTCAAAGAAATATGGCATGAGTCCATTATCGAACAGATAATAAGGGCTGAAAGAGTGTGTCTCTTCTTCATGTTCTCCCGTATAGCCCGAATAGAGGTTAAATGCGAGACGGGAAAGACGGGCCGTTGTTCCTGTCTGCCAGCCGTTGTTTAAGCCCTCTAGCCGAATGCTGTTTTCTTTAAAATCATAAAGATCGTTAATGTGACGGCGAGTATCTTCCGTAAGGCCGAGCAGATAAAACAGAGCGGTTCGGTAAGGATCATGTTGACGTTCAGCGCGAATGACATTTCCTTCATAAAACTGTTCATGGGCCAGATCTTTGAATATCATTAAATTTCCTCCTCTTCAATTAAGGGATGTTGTTCAGGCTCTGACTGGAGTGAAAAATATAGGGTTAAAGCTTTATCGATGATTTCCTCAACTTCTGCAGCTTTACTCTCAGGAGAGAAAAATTTGGCATATACTTTATGCTTCAGCTTGAATGGAACAGGAACCTTACTCTTTGGCTTCCGGCTAGACTCACCGGAAAGGATTGCTGATGCGGTTTGCTCAGTAAAATTGCGGTTTTCTGATTTTGCTCGAAGCAGTTCGGATTTTTTCATATCTACTTTGAAACCCTGTCCATGTATTAATGATTCCACGGTTTGTTGTTCTTCCGATTTTAGGTAAGAGAGATCGACGGCCGGGCGAAGCTTGATTTCACCTTGATCGACTCTTTCCATGAGTTCAGGTAGAAGGTGGTTCAAGCGCAGATATCGTTTGATATTAGTTGGGCTCATATCGTTTTTCTCGGAAACTTCATCCACACTCCAAGTTCGCTGTCCCACTGGGACAGTGGACTCAGAATCCTCGGTGTTATAAGGGATCTCGCCGTTTTCAAGCTGAGTTATTTTACTCTGTTTTTGCTTAGCTTCTTTGCAAGCTTCAAGCTGCATCTTCAGAGCACGAGCTAGTTCACTGGGCAACATATCCTGAATTGAACGTTGATGAAAATTGGTGTCCACCACGATAATTACTGCTTCTGCTTCCGTCAATTGTTCTTTAACAATGGAAGGGATAGACAGTAGTCCCGCGGCTTTAGCGGCATTGACGCGATTATGCCCAGAAAGAATTTCATAGGAATCTTGTTCCATTGGACGGACTATAACAGGAATTAGGACACCGTTCTCCAAGACGCTTTCGATTAGGTAATCCAGTTTTTTGCCCTCATAGAGCTTGAATGGATGTTTATGAAAGGGAATAAGGCTGGAGAGTAGAAGAGAAGTGACTCCTGAATTTTCAGGGGATGATGTTGTGAAATTTGGCCCTTCAGACAAAAGTAAAAGCTCATCAATGCTTGAAAGCTTAGGCGTAGGTCGCTTATTGCTCACCTTGCATCAGCTCCTTCGCTAAACTGCAATAAGCTGTGGCTACCTTCGACTTAGGATTGAATTCAATAATGCTTTGACTATAGAAATTCGCCTCTCCGACTTTGACGGAGAGAGGGATTTGAATATCAAAGATGCGGACGGTTTCCTGGTAATAAGCTTTTACCAACCGAAAGGCCTCTTTATACAAATTGGTTCGGGTATCACACATGGTCATTAAAATACCCGCTATGCTAATCCCCGGATTAATTCGTTTCTTTACCTTAATGATAATTTTTAGAAGCTGAGTTAGGCCTGTTGCTGACCACAGTTGAGGGTTTACCGGAATTAACACACTGTCACTGGCCGCAAGGGCGTTTATAGTTAGTAGACCAAGAGAGGGGTTTGTGTCTATAATGATATAGTCATACCTTTGCTTCATGGATTCCAGCAATGTGGTGAGAGTTTTTTCTCCACCCATTTCATCTCTTAAATTAATCTCAGCAACGGATAGTTCAATGTTGCTGGGGATAATGTCTATATTGCCATGATTATGAATGTATTCTTTAGGATCCGGCAGTGGTTCGTCGCTCATGAGGGCATTCATAATATTGAACATTGAAAACTTAAGCTGATCTGGATTTTCAATTCCAAAGCACATGCTCAGATTGCCTTGTGGGTCGAAATCAACCAGCAGCACTTTCTTATCTTCATGGGATAAGGCGCACGCCAGATTATAGGCGGTGGTAGTCTTGCCTGTGCCACCTTTCTGATTGGCAATGGTGATAACGGTTGTTTGTGTCATTGTAAAAACCTCCCCGGAGGTTTGCTCCGAACATATTGTCAATGGTAGGGAGCGGGCTGGTTCTCTCATTTTTCTCTCCGAGTTCTTTCGCAGTTCTCTCCAAAGGCTAAATTTGCTCTTCTTGTTGCTTGTTGCCGGAAACCCTTGTGGCTCTAAGGGAAACACGAAAAACCGTAAAAATCCTTGATTCTACAAGGTTTTTTGCGGATTGTAGGTTCCCTTATATTCCACTGCAGGGGGTTAAAGTCCGAATGAATTCTAGGACTTAAAATCCTGCGGTAGGTGACTACCGTACGGGTTCGACCCCCGTCCTCGGCATTATAACGAAATGGGCGCGGTAACATCACGTTAAATTAGCGAAATTAACGTTGAGGTCCTGCGTATCTGATACGGAGTTATCCGCAGGTACACAGGACTCGCGCAAGGTATACGAAGACGCCACCGAAAGGGAGGCGTTTTTGTTTTGGCTAGAGTACGTAGTATTAAACCGTCGGATGGAGGGCGGTCGCATTGGCGCGATGTCCTAGCGGATTTCCAGCAGCGTAAGAAATTAGACAATATCAGCGACCAGACAGCGGATGATTACGATCGCACCGTTAATCTACTGTTCAAACGGTATCCGGACGCCTGGGAGTCGGACAGTGCGCTTGAGACAGCTGTTCTGACGCATATGTCCGATGATATCGCGCCGGCAACGTTTAACAGCCGTTTAGTTTATCTCCGCGCTTTCTTTAAGTACTGCGTTAAGGAGAAGCATATCGCGACCAATCCGCTCGAAGGTATACGCAAACGTAAGACGGAGAATCGTGCGGTAGCAATCGAGGAGCAAGTCCTAAGAGCGTTGCTTGCTGCGCCGGACCAGACGACGTTTACAGGGCTCCGCGACTATACCTTGATACTTCTGACCTTGGACACCGGAATACGTCCCTCAGAGGCTCTTAGGCTGATACCGCAGGATTTTAACGCTTCGGCTCGCGAGGTATATGTACCGTCAAAGGTTGCTAAAAGTCGCGTAGCCCGTACGTTGCCTATTCTGGACATAACGATTAAGTCGATGCGGAAGCTCATCTCGGTACGTGCGGAAGAGTGGGCGGACGATGTGCCGATATTCTGCTCATACGAAGGGAAGCCGCTTAATCGCCATACGTGGGGCGATCGGCTCGAGGTTTACGGGAAACGGATCGGAAAGCACATCCGTCCGTATGACCTGCGCCATGTGTTCGCGCTTGAGTTCTTGCGAAACGGTGCCAACGCATTTGATACGCAGCGAGCACTCGGGCATAGTACAATGGAGATGACCAAACGTTACGTCGCGCTAGTTAATGCAGATCTAAAATCGAAACATGCGGTAGCGAGTCCGCTCCATAAATTGACTGCAAAAACTCAACGTAATACGAAAATTTAATACGATAATTAACGCCATTTCCGGGGGAGGACCTCAGAGATGGCGTTTTTCGTTTAATACGCACGCAATCAGCGATTCTAGCCGAGGAAATAGCCGTTCTACTCGCGCGGGAATACTAGCGGACATCTGACGCATACAGGCTTTAATTTGACGGTGATTTCCGCTAAAACAGACACGACTAATACGCCGAGTTTAGTAGTAAAATCCATACGCGCCGGATATATTACTGCAAATGTAATCGGAACTTTCTTGCAGGGAATCCCCTCGATACAATGATTCGGCAATCCTTAGAATTAAAGAGATCTGAAAGGTTGAGAACACGCCGCAGTTTTGTTGGGTTATTCTGAAAAGTTCACTTATATCGTTTGTAGTTAACCTGGACTCTTTTGCATTGTCGAATATTTGAATAATCTTAGGTTTATCCCCTTCAAATAGATTATTGATTGGTGCCTCTTTCAATAATTCCACGGCATACTCCACCCTTCATATTGGTTAAAGAAATATATGAGCAGTGGGTTAAATTCATGTCATTGACTGAAACGAGCCGAAATACAACGAATATACTATGGAATATTATTCAAAACATGATACAATTTAGCTTATTTAGTATAAATGGAGGGATGATGATTGGCGAGGAAACCGGTTGGAGAAACTATTTGGGATAGGTGGGAAAACGTCCATAAGAAGCCAGGAACAAGGAAACAAGAGTCGCCCTCAGCTGTTGAAATACTTCTTAGCCCTCTTAAAAGTAACCCATGTATGAAAAAAGTACGATTGCGCGGGGTACATAATCCTAAGTTTGATAAAAGACGATCGTTCCGGTTAAGAAGAAGTCGTACAGCACAATAAGTAAAAAAGACCGTGCCTTTTATAGGTTCGGTCTTTTCTTCGTTTATATTCGCTTAAACATCGCAGTATCCCTACTATAGTAAGTCCGGCTGCCGGTCTCCACATTGCGGACACGCACGTAATCGGCCGTATACCGATCGATAATTCCGCGTTCGACTTCCGCATACACTCCGGCTGTATCTTCCTCCCAAACGGAAATGAGCGTTTCAGATAGGGCGGCCGCGAAGAAATGGACGTCCATCGATAGATCACGCGTTATCATTCGTATCATCCTCTATGTATTCGATAAGGTCGCCAGGCTTAACCTGTAATCCCCGACACAAGCCCTCTAAGGTATCATAGTCAATTCTTTTAGTCGCATTACCGGCCAACGATGTGATTGTATTACGACTTACTCCTGTTAGATTCACAACCTCTTTATTGCTCAATCCACGTTCTTTCATAATATCACCAAGCCTACAACGAATAGCCACAAAGATTCCTCCAAAGAAAATACGCACAACATGTTGACATACAGRCGAAAGCAGGGTATCATTGGAATCAGCACAACATGTTGACATATTGAAATGTTGACTTCTTATACTAATACGTCCATGTTATCAAAACGTTTCAGAATATTCAATTAGGAGGATTCAACTATGAAAACATCATATTCAATCGAAGTTATTCCCGCAGACGGTTCGCCATCCCATATCGTAAACATTAATCTCGCTACATACCCAGTAGGCTACCGCTATTCCCGACGCATCGACCGTTTCATCCTCGTATGGAAGCCGGAGAACAAACACAAGCAAGAAATCGACGTTCCTATCCGTGTTCTCGCGCTGACATTGCCGGAAACATTCGCGAGTATCTGCAACGGATTTACAGCTGGCTGCGTTGAGGTGACGGAGTCGGAGTTACGTGATCTAGGCTTTTATGTGGAGGTGACGCATAATGCAGGCAACGCTTAACAACGGACTATCACGTTCTGATCGCGCAAGATCCCGCCGGACAAGCCGTAAGACTCAGCGTTATCTAATCCGTGGCCTAGCGTGGTTTATCGCAATGATAATTAAGGAGGTACTGGCATGAGGGAGACAACCGAGGTCGTTTCGCTGTGGGACGGTGGAACAATTACCGTGCGCCATATCCCGATAATGCCGGGTGTTGAACTTCAAGTTTACGATGAGGAGGAGAGCGTGCTTGTTATCGGCAAACACGCTGAGGTACAGCTTGATTGGAGCGAGGAAACGCGGCAACTCTTTAAACGTCGATTAGAGGGAGTTAGTGCGGGAGATTTACTTGCATTTTTAGTCGCGCGTTCAAATCCCGGGTTTAAAGTAAAGGAGGCGCTGGCGTAGTGCTCTGTCCGATGATTGCGGCCGCTCGAACGGCTGATGACAGGAGGACAAGATTCGGCAAGTGACCCGACTAGGTCGTATTTAAACAATGGTCGCGACTCCAATCGGGACAACCGTCCGTATCTCTTCCGCTCCAACGGTAGAGAATCGCTATGCGGACGCTGTACTAATCGTCTAGACGGCGCCAAACGTTCAGGCGATCGATTTACAACGCGGTATGAGAGACGCCAAACTCTCCCGGAAAGTATCGTGAATATCCTCGCTAACAGGCTGAGTGGGGAGACAATTGCGTGACGGAGGCGGCAACCTTCGTCCGCTTTTGTTATTTAATACGAGGGAACATATGTTTGGTTTCGAAAAGTTATAAATTATTTTTGAGTCAAATTGAGTGAAACGGTTTCGGTCGGCGTTGAAGTAAACGAAGGCGGAAAATGTGCGGATCGACATCGAGCGGCATTGAGGTTATTGTACACGGAAATTTATTTCACGCCAGGCTGTACGGAATGGGCATCTGAATTGTCTTAAATTATAGGAGGATAAATTAAGCGCCGGACTGTACGGTTGGCCGAAAGTGGTGTCATAACGAGTGAGAGCGAAAAATTATTTTACGAAAAATCGGCGAAAGGGAGGGCTTGGGGGAGCATTTATAGTAGACGGGTGCGCCGACCTCGCGCGCCAGTGTAGATAATTAATATAGGAGGGTGAATTTTATGATTTGATGTACAGTTTCCGGTCGACGAGCGTCTTTGTTTATGAGTGGTTAAATTCGACTTGTGGCCGTACGGTAGTCAAAGTAACCGTAGATAATATTATAACAGCTCAAAAACTCAAAATGATAGGGGACGATGACAATGGCAGTGGCAACAGCGAAACGTGTATTTCTATCTGATTTAGAGTCAATTGAAAGAAGGTTGGGAGAGATTGAAATAAGTGAGAAGCAAAACGCACTCGAACGCGGGATGCTACTCAAACACGTGCGCGACAACGATCTCACTCACGGGCAATGGCTGCGCTGGCTTGAGTCGGTATCAATAGGAGAGCGGACGGCCCAACGTTGTATTCAAGCGTATGAGCAATTCGGAAATACGACGCAGGCGTCGGGTTTGACGATATCCACGCTGTTCGAACTCATCCAGCTACCTGACGAGATTGATCGGTCGGTATTTCTCGGTAGAACGCAACCAATTTCGTCAACCGGTGAAAGAAAGTTCGTCTCTGAGATGTCACGCGCGGAGGTCAGAGAAGTAGTGCGCGCAGCTCGAGAGGCAGTCGGCGTCACCAAACGGGAGAGTCCACGCAGTAAGAGGGCGGTTGCGTCCAAATCTGCCGACGTTTGGTCGGATCTCGAATCGATACTAAGCGAGTTAAGTCCGCTACAAAAGGAAACGGTCGAACGGCTGCCACTGTCTATGACTCGGAAAGTTATCGAGTTACCGGAAGGCGCGAGGGCGATTGTAATCGAAGTGGCGGACAAGTTGGCGCTAGTTACATTTACCGACCACGCTGACTCGATAATTTCGGAGGCACAAAAAGGGACCAGCGCATCCACAATCGCGAGAAAGTATCTCAAACAGCCGGATTCGCAGTCTTTAAGCGGCATATTCATAAACCCACATGAAATTCTCGGCGTTCAATATGGCGAAAGCGAGGCGGTTGTCCGCAAAAAGTACCGCGAAATAATGAAGGGTGTTCATCCGGATAAGGGAGGTTCCGCACTACTATTCAAGCTTGTAAACAAGGCGTATGAAGCCTACTCATCAGGAAGATTCTTCGCAAGCTAAAAGAGCGGTATACATGCGGTTGATCCGGAATTTATAACGCGAAAAAGTGGACACATTCCTATAAGAGTATCTTATAGAGTTATGTCCGTTTTTTCACGGGAGAGTTGCCTGCGGGGAAGAGCGCCCCTTGTCACGAATCCGAGGAACACCGCCTCGTATCCGAATCATCAATGACCTACCGTCGCGTTTTCATTTAAAGAGATATCGCGGACTAATCTGTATCGATATTCTAGACGCGAATGTTTTTCGCGGATAGGGCAACGACCGAAGGGAGGCGGCAGCATGGTTTAAGCTCACGCGGATTCATTGTGAATCTACGAGTACAGACGTTATCAACGAAACGAAACGGAGGAGATCGTATGGAAACACGGATTGACTTTGCGATAAACAACGAAGTTACAGACGGATTTAAAACGCTGCTCTTAGCTCGCGGCCACTCAGTTAGTGAAGGAGACATCGCATTCGCAGGCGGCATGGTTGCGGCATGGAACGCATCCGAAAATATGGATGGACCAGTCGTCTTTGCGGCGGAGTGTGGATTCGGAAAGTCAACGCTATTAGAAATCTACCTGCGTCACATGACCGCGAATGACCCGCAATTCGGTGCGATCGTTGTCAAACAGAAGAAGGATGAGGTCGAAGCGCTGACAAACGCCATAAACCGGAACCCGGACGCGGACGGGCGCGAAGGCATACGGTATCGCCGAGCGTTTGCCATCCGCGGCTACGATCCGATTTCCATGACGTACAAGTCGTATAGTCGCCAATTCAGTCGCCAGGCGTACTATCCGGTAATCGTCATGACTGCGGAGATGTTTGCGCGACAGTCTACAATGCGCCTGCTCGACAGATTCTCCTCATTTTATGACCGAGATGAGCAGCGCCGGCCGCGGAGATTACTCGTTATCGATGAGCGTCCCGTTCTAACGCGAACTCACTCAATGTCCGTAGATGACGTCAATCAGTTGATCGAGGATGTTCGGGAAATCACGCATGTATCAAAACATAGGGATGCGGCCGCTAATTATCGGGAGTTCCTCGGTTGTGCACAGCAGCTCCGTACGGAATTAGAAGCGTGCGACGGACGGGGGCGGATTGAGCCGATCGATTTCGAGTACTTTATTCCGGACGACTTGCGCCGGTTATGGTCGGATAGTTATGACGGGGACAGATATGACGCGCTGGCGACGTTTGAGAGTACCGTTCGATTCGGAGGAGCCGTTCACCTGCGTCGTGGTATCGATCCGGTAATCACAGTTTCCCATCGGATTTATTACGAGTGGACCGCGTACCGACCATTTATTCTGGACGCTACCGCCGCGACTGATCCGTATTATGCTGCCGGCAACTTTACCGTAATTGAGTCGCCAACTCCGCACTCTTACGGGAATGTACAGTTCTACGTCTGCAAAGGTGAGAATCTATCGAAATCATTCTTCGAGTCACATCCGCAATCATTTGAAGAAGCTGCCGCGATGGTAAAGGAAATATCGGCCAAGCACAGTAAGACGATGGTTGTCTTCTATAAGGAACATCTTCCGCAGCTTGAGAGCTATCTTTCAGATGAGATCGAGACAGGGGTTGTTCTAACGAAACACTTCGATAATGGGCGCGCGACTAATGACTTCAAAGACTGTGACGCCGCGGTGTTCCTTGGGTGGCTTCTAAAGGGAGAAACTTATTACCCTCAAGTAGCCAGCGCCATATACGACGAGCTTCTGTCCTTCGGCTCTTATACCGATGTTTCTGGTGTCCATTACCAAGATGAAAGGGTCGAGTCATTTAAGCTAGGGGAAATCGTCACCGAGCGTATCCAGGACGTACATCGGATAAGGCCGCGAGCAAGTACATATCCGGTTAGTGTTTACCTATTCCATCGTGACGAAGAGATTATCCGGAAGATAATCGGTAGTTTTCCCGGATCAAGCCAACGGGAGTTCATCCCACAACGCAGGCTTTCCGGACGTTTGACACATGCTGATAATCTTATCGATTTCCTTAAGGTGATGGAGAGAGGTAGCAGGGTCAAATCGAAAGAGATATACGAAAAAATTGGCATGTCACAGCGTCAGTTTTCACGGATACAAGAGGACCCGCGTGTGATTGCTGCGATGAAAGAGTGCGGGGTTGAGAAGGAAAGGACGTTCTACATCAAACGAGCACAATAAAACACTAAGGGGGAAGTCGCATGATTAGAAAAGAAGACGCGCTGAAGAAGATCCAAAATTTTATTATCGAAAATAAGGACACACCGACAGCCTGGCGTTCAGAGCTTGTACGAGCTTTGACGGAGGAATTAGAAAGTCAGGGAATCGTGCCGGCACTGTACTGGCTATGGAAGATGAAGCATCCGGCGTTACTCCGAAAGGGGGCAGCGCCTCAAACGATCGGCGAAATCTTGGCGGACTTCATACTTAATATAAACGAAGTGGCGGAACGAAAGGCGGAGTATCCCGTTCTTGGTCCGGAAAAGGCACACCGGGATGAAAAACGGAGAGAGGCATGCGAAAGTCTACTCCGCTTTGAGCGCGAAGACGACTCCGATTATCAGCCCCCAGGAACCGTCTATGAGGATTCCTTTGTCAACGGTAATCCGGTAGAGGAGCAACTGTTGGGGGAACGCTGCGATATGTCTGCGGAAGAGTTAATCGACCGACTCAAAACGATTAAGCGAAGCCCAGGCGAGTTCATCGGCAAGTATGCGGATGGCACTGAGTGGAACCGAGAGACGACTGATAAGCGCAGAACGGTCGAAAATGTGGGCGAGGCTATTAACGGGATAGATCTCAGGCGCGTAAAGATGTGCTTGGTGTGCGGCAACGCGTTCTATTCACATAGTAAGCAACCAGGACGTGTCAAGGTCTGCGACATCATCATACATCTCAAATTCAAGCCTAAAACTCAGTGCCAAGTTACCCGAGATAGGGCACTCGCGCCACTCCGTAAAAAGAAGAACAAAACATCCGCGTAATCGAACCTTTTTCCAATACTATATAGACGGGTAATCCGTCATGTGGTCTATTTTATTTGCTCTTATAGTAGCAAAAATAATATAAAAGGGAGGTTTGTAGAATGAATGCCGAAACTGTAAAAGCTATTCGGTTATCTAAAGACATGAGCCAACAGGATTTTGCAGATGCGTTGCGCGTTTCGCGACAGTGTATAACGGCGGTGGAGTGCGGGTATCGTGCTGTATCTTCAAATCTGCGTATCAAGATCGCGCAGACATTCGGTACTGGTCCGGATGTTATGGAAGCGATAGAGCGTGCAAAAGAGTCGAGTAAATTGGCGCTGTAATTTAGCGTCTTTATTTTTTCTCATTCACAAAAAAGTTCAGTATATCCCAATATAATTTTACAACGAAATCAAACGGGGGTCAAGACTTGGGGGACCAAATTTTAAAAAGAATCCAATCACTCGCCCGCAATCACTGCGCAGCCTTCACCGGTACCGACGGATGCCGATACGAACCAAACGGCCAGTCACGCTGTCAATGGTTTCGTGAAGATCCGCACGCGCTGCCGTTCATTGAGGCCGGTGATATGCGGTGCCTAGAATTTGAACGCGCTGTGCTGCCGATAGATCCGGAATTAGAATCGCGCTACTTCAACCGCGAAGAGAACACGGCGACCTGCGAGCGCTGTTCAACTCCGATCGTTAAGACGTCGAACCGTACGAAGTATTGCGGAGAGTGTCGCGAGATTAGACGGAAGCAAGGTGCGGCAGATCGGGCAAGGCGTCGGTATTGGGCAGCCAAAACCTAACGTATTAGGACGTGAAAAACCGCGTAGTGGTGCGGGTTCTCGGGCGTCAATTTAACGGGGTAGGGTAACGATGGCCGAAAGGTAGTCAAATGATTAGAAAGAGGAGTTGAACGAAATGATTAGTGTCTCATACGGCGCTCGTTGGCCGATTAAGTTCGAGCCATTCCCAACGGAAGAGGTGCCGGAGCTTTATGACGAGCTGATTACGTTCGTCGGAGTCCGGATCAATATCGATACTTGGTGCGCTATGGACGACGTTAAACGATGCCGGCTAATCGAGAAACTTACGATCGAGTTCTGCAAAGAAACTTCGCCTAAGAAGACGTACGGAGTCGGACAGGCTATGGTGCGCGGTGGCATTATCGATGCGCTGGACATTTACGGAGGAGGCGGCGGTCAGTGGCTAAACAAATACGGGTCATATCCATCGAACCCATCGAGTATTCGATTCATTACGGCGAGGCGGTCTCCGAGGAGTTCATACGTAGGTTCGCGCCAATGATGGTTACAGCAAAACATAAAAAACGGAGGGATAAGAAATGAAAAACGTAATCGTATGGGATGGACTCAAAGGGGAAGAAATGGCGGAGGTTTATTCGATGATTGAATCAACGAACTATAAGTCACCGGCCGCGCAACCGAAAGCAAAGCGCAGCAAAGGAACAGTACGCAAGTTTAACGACCCAAAGCGCTACGGATTTGTCGAGGTTGACGGCACTAAAGATCGCCTATTCTTCCATATTAGCGAGTCGGTCGATCCCGGCCTCTCGTGGCTCTCATACGGGGAGAGAATTTCGTTCGATATCGAAGAGGATGCAAAGGGCCGCAGCCAGGCCGTAAAAATCACATTAATCGGAGGTAGAAACTAATGACTAAACCGGCAGATTACTACGTGTTACAACGGGTTTATGAGATCGGCTTCTGCGAGTACGCAACGGACACCGTCGTCTTCATTGACGAAGAGCCGATAAGCTTCGAGCGCGAGTACTCGAATGCCAAGGCGGAAGAGATAGTCAATTACTCATTGGCTGAAGCTGTGTACTATGCGCAGGAAAAACTCGGACCGGATGCCGTAGGGATTATCGACTCTAACGGTTCACCTTATGTGGACTACCAGGCGTTCAATGCAATCCCATATGAAAACGAGGAGGAAATAGTAAATGAATAACGTTTATATGCTTCAGGATCACGTAGACCACGACCAGACAAGACGCTTAGAAGGAAAGGCGTACGTAGTTGATGCGGACAAGGCTCAGGACTTAGTAGCGCGAGGAATCGCAGTTAAGGCGGACTTCCCAACGCTGGACAACATAAAGCGTAATATCGAGCGCGCGGTCGAAATGTACAAGGAACACGCCGACCGTACCGATAAGAACGTCGTCATGAGTGCGCATGAGCGGCAATACTCCGTACTTAAAGCACGCGAAGCGCTTGACGAGAAGGTCGAGCAGCTAAAAAAGGACTACGAAACGGAGATCAAAGCGCTGACAGTCGTTGCGGCTCAAAATGCATTTAAGGCGGAAGCGCCCACTCCGGAAGCATCGGCTTTTGTTGACGGCGTTCTCTTACAACTGCGAACAGGCAAGGCGGAGGATGTTGCGGAGATGATCCGTGCCCAACTACCGACAATGCCAGCGGCTACAAAGGCCGAGTTAGTGCGCAGGTTTGACGAAATCGAAAAGTATGCGCCGGCTGCCGTCAATTCGTCCGGATCTGTTAGCGGTAAATCTGCGGGGGTACTCCGTTCCTTGTTGCCGGCACTTCGCGATAACAGTTCCGCACTTGAATACAAGATGCTGACGACGATTCAAAGAGATGGCGCACCAGATACACCATACCGTCTCCTTAAGATGGCACACCGTACGTACCAGCCGGGTTATCTTGCGTCAGAGGTATACGGTCAGTATAGATCGGATCGCGAATATGAGGCGGCTATGGCTGCGTTAAAGGCGAGTGATTCCTTGTGAGAACGATCGGAAACATGGATGCACCTGCGGAGAATGCGTACGGTAGCTTGCGAAAGCTTGAATACGTTGTTAGCGAGAGATCGATGACATTCAAAGATATGGACGCTCTCGAAGCGTATCAAGCCGAAAACCCTAACGCTTATGTATACCACATGTCCGTATTGAAGGGTGTAATTAGTGTTCAAATGCGGCACATAGAGGAGGTGAGACCAAATGTATAAGATAAACCTGCAGCTATTCGCGGAGGAAATCGAAGGCGAGGAACAACCGCCAGCCGAAAAGGCGTACTCGCAATCGGATATCGACGCTTTGAACGGTAGGATTGACGAGTTAACAACGGCAATTAAGCGCCAGACACTCGCTAAGCTCGGATTGAAACCGGAGGAAATCGACTATGCAATCGAGCACATCGATGCGGATAACGAACGGGATATCCTTGCGGCCATATCGGAGTTTGGCGATGATTTGCCGGTCCTAGTCCGTGTTAAGCAACTGCAGCAGTCGAGTACTCGCGGAGTTGACCCAAACCCTGGCAACGGGTTTAGACAAATACCGAAGCAGATTGACTTTGCGGCCAAAGCTAAGCAAACAATCGACCGACTAAAAGCGAGCGGAAAAATAAGAAGATAACGGAGGCCCTTATCGGGGTCTCTTTTTCATTTAAGGAGGAATCGACATGTACGAGACAGAGATAGACGCACTATCAGCGCTGGAACCTGCCGCAAGCCTAATCGCACAGATAACGGAAAGGCGGCGGCCTGGTGAATACCGTTTTAAGGCGGACTTTCCAGCGGAATATAAACAGTGGGTTCGGACCGCTAACATACTACGCAAGTCTAAAGACCGCGATTTCCGCGACTTCGGCCAATACATGCGCAAGTATAGCGATGTAATTTCGGAGTTGGACGAGCTGCCGAAAGATTCGCGCAGGTTCAGACGTAAGATGGCGGAGTTCGGGCGGACTGTGGATCACGGGTTGAAGGTTCACGCCAGGCTTAGTGAAAGGGTGGAGGTGTAATATGTCATTCGATTTATTGGGGCGCATCAAGATTACCGATGACGGTGCGTCTCGAACGCTGGATAAGGTGCGTAGGGAAACAGACCAGTTACGGAGGATGACGGATCGGGCTAAGAGGGCAACGGATCTTTATACAGACTCGTCAGGCCGATTACGGGACGCACAGGGACGTTTTGTGAGTGCGGCTGAACAGTCAAACTCGGCACTCGGGCGATTCCGTAACTCGCTCGGGGGGACAAGCCGCGCACTCGGAACGGCTTCGCGTCAGACAGGCGGACTCCTCCGTCAGGTGACGGCGCTTGGAACGGCTTATCTCGGAGTTAAAGCGGCCAAAGGGTTATTTGATAAGACGATCGGGGCGGCAGCTCAATACGAGATGTCAAAAACTACATTTGATGCGATGTTCGGAAAGGATTACACGAAGCAGGCTGGACAGTATCTCGATTTCCTGCAGGAACGAGCCGATATATCCTCGCTTGAGCTGAGCGATTTTATTACGGCCGGTCGTAGCTTTATTCCTATGACGAAAGACGTAGAGCAATTGAAAAAGGCTACGAACCTCATGGAAAGATTGACGGCACTAGATCCAATGCAGGGCAGCGAAGGGGCAGCACTTGCACTTCGGGAGATATTCTCGGGGGATGTCGTCAGTTTGTCGGAGCGCTTTGAAATGCCGAAGA
>NZ_JBNDYG010000066.1:0-27058 GCF_049893405.1 Paenibacillus sp. Dod16 | reverse complement strand
GAAGAAAGCTCTGAACGATATCAAAAATTTAGATATTGCTGACCAACTTCGGGAACTTGATAAGCTATTCGAAAAGATGGGTGCAAGTAATGAACTGATCGAGGCACAATCAAGGACGTCGCTCGGCCAGTACAACAAGGCGATTGGTAAGATAACAACGTCACTTAGGGAAATGGGGACACGTGGCCTTGATAAAATCGCTCCGTTGCTCCGTGATTTCAATAAATGGCTGGATAGCGCCGCATTCGAAAAACTCAAGGCGTGGGGATCTGATGTGTTTAGTGGTTTCGTTTCGGGTGCCGTCAACATGGTACGCAAGGCAACGGATTACATCAATAACAACTTCATCAATAATCCAGAGTTCGCGAAGCTGCCGGATATCCAAGCCAAAGTAAAATACATCTTCAACACACTTATGGAGGACTTTAACGCATGGTACAACGCCGAGGGCCGAGCAAAGGTTCAGGCGATCGCAACAGACCTCACAAACACGCTCGGAGCTGCGTTAAGTGCGTCGCCTCAATTGCTCGGTGCTGCCGCTAAATTGGGCGTAGATCTCGGCGCAGGCATCATCAAAGGCGTTCTGTCCGATCCGTTACTCGCGGCTTTACTTGGCGGCGGAGCTGCAGCTAAGTTTCTCGGTGGTGGCGGAGGTAAGGGAGGCGGCAAAGGTGGCGGAGGCAAAGGCGGTAAAGTCGCAGCATTAGCGATTAATCCGTACGTGCTTGGCGGTGGTGCTGCTCTGGCCGCGATGGGGTACAGTTCGAGCGTATGGGAAGACGTGAAGAGTAATCCGGACTCGATCTACAGCTCGAAGGTAATCGGCGGAGGAAGTAACGCGCCAGTAGTTCCAAATACGACGAAGATTACGGATTCTCAGGTTGACGCCTTGGTCGGTCACTTGCGCGGCCATAACGGTGGAATTGCGAATATTCCATATAATGGATACGTTGCAAGATTACACGCCGGTGAGGCCGTTTTGACTCGCGAAGAATCTAAACGGTACCGTGGCGAGAGTGGCGCTAATTACGGTGACGGCAAAAAGACTGCGCCTGTAGTGAACATTACCGGTCCAATCCACATCAACAACGGAATGGATTATAACGAGTTCGTCGGCAGACTCGTGCGCGACTTGGCACAATAAGGAGGCGGATATATGAGATACGAAACAAACGATGAATTACGTGATTCTATCGCAGACTTGACGGAGCGACTACGCCAGATCCGGATTGAACGAGGCGTGCCGGAAGAAGCGCCTGAGGATTTCGTTGAGGAAACGTTATCCTTTGCGCTGTATAACCGGCTGCTTCCGTTTAAGAAGATCGCGGTTAAATATGCGTCCATAATTGCGGAAGGCGGCGCTCCTACCATTGACCTCTCGAAGTTAGAGGAATACCGGCAAATTGCCGCGCTGCTCTCGAAATCAAAGGTAGGTACGTTAAGCTGGTTTGCTGCAGGACTTGGCGCAATCCTAAAGCATATGAAACGTGTTAATGACTTGGTGAACAGCGGAGAATACGACGGACCAACAAGGAACGACTTATCGTCGCTTAGCCTTGCGATTCGCTTTACGGATATGGGCGACGTCTACCACGATTACCAATCGACAGAGACGTTTTATGATCGAAAACAACGGATCGCGGCGGAGATTGAACGTATGGACTTCGATAAAGAGTACGCGGAAGCAATGGCGCACTATGAATCGATAAAACATCTGCTATAATACGGAGGAATGACGAATGAGTAAACGGAAAAGACAACTTGAATCTGCGCTTAAGCCACAACAACAAAAGGCTGCGCAATTGTACGTACAGAACGAATGGAACGAGCTGACCGGTGAAGGCGAGAAGAAGCTGACCATGACGGAGTTGGCCGAGAAAATTGGCATCGCCAGATCAACGTTATTTGAGTGGAAGGCCGACGAGGATTTTAACGCCTATGTTGCGTATCTTAGCGACGTACAAATGAGCGGAATGCATGACGAGTTTAACCGAAGCGTTGTCAAGGCGTGGAGAGGTGGTCCGAATGGTATCCCTTCGGTGAAAAGTCTGGAGTTGTATGCGAAGATGCGCGGACTCGTGAAGAACGTCGAGATTATCGAAGATCGTCGCGAAGGTAAACCGTCGTACAAGTCCGAGGATGATCTGCGTCAGGATATTAGCGCATTAGACGAGATGATTAACGGCAAATAGTACGACGAAATCGGACGGAAAATGGCGTTTCACCCGCCGAACGCCTGCGACAGGGACGCGCCTGTACCTCAGGGGTCAAACGCCTGTTTTCGCTGTATAAACGATGCATAAACGGTGAATAATGCGGAATATTACGTTTTGAATCCGGACGGAAGAAAACGAAGAATGGCTCAACCACGCGGTTTATCGGAATCAGACATAGGAGCAAAATCCGAATTTTGTGTAAGAGTCTACGCGTTAATGCGTTAAAGTATTACCGGGGGGCCTATCCGAAATCGAGTTGCGCACCTGGTCTCCGATCAATCCGCGCAAAATTTTTATCTCGGGAGTCCGATTTTTTTTCGCAGTAAAATTAACGATATCAGGCGCAGTCTTAGCGGAAGTAGTTTCCGTCGAGGCTGCGCTTTTTTTGCGTTATAGAATTGCTTGTACATCCGCGAATATTACCGTATAATAGAAAAACGTGAAACGCACAGTAGCGAAGGGGCACGCTATAACATCACGGATAAATTAACGGTGAGGTCCTCGTGTACCTATCGCCGATTTAACGTATAAAACCGCTGTAAATCCGCAATGGGACTGCGTTAAGTGGTGCAAACCACTTAAAATCCTGCGGTAGGTGACTACCGTACGGGTTCGACCCCCGTCCTCGGCATTATAACAGCGTCTGGTAAGATGCAAAATAAGTCGGCCCCCGTATGGGTGCCGGCTTATTTTTTAAATCGACACAAGGTCAACACATGATGCGTGTTGTTATTTGATTCAAATTGAACGGAAGATGTTGGTGTTCCGATTATAGAAATCGCATTCTTTTATGATTCCATGCTGGCCTGTGTGAGAGGAGAGAGGAGACATGCGGATGTTTAACAATGATTGGGACCTTATTCTGCAGGGAGAAATGGATAAGCCTTATTTTCAAGCGTTGATGGAACGGGTGGACGAGGAATACCGGCGCTGCACGGTGTATCCCCCCAAGGAAGATATATTTCGGGCTCTTCAGCAAACATCGTACCAATCGGCGAGAGTCGTTATTTTGGGACAAGACCCTTATCACGGTCGTAGACAGGCGCAGGGGCTGAGCTTTTCCGTCTCGCCCGGGGTTGCGATTCCTCCGTCTTTACGAAATATACATAAGGAGCTTGCTTCGGATCTGGGAATCTCGATTCCCAATCACGGTTCCTTGCAATCGTGGGCGGATCAAGGGGTGCTGCTGCTTAACGCCGTGCTTACGGTTCGCGAAGGCGAGCCGAACTCACACAAAGGGATCGGGTGGGAGAAATTCACCGATACGGTCATTACGAAACTGAATGAACGCGATCAGCCGATGGTTTTTATATTATGGGGAAGTTACGCACAGAAGAAAGGCTCCTTCATAGACCGAAGCCGGCATAAGGTGCTTGAGTCCAGTCATCCGAGTCCGTTTGCAGCGCATAAAGGATTCTTCGGTAGTCGTCCATTTTCAGCATCTAATGCTTTTTTAATGCAAAAGGGTATGGATCCGGTGAATTGGGACATTCCGAACACGCCGGGCGATGGAGATGAATAATCCGCGAGAGGTGACCTTCATGAAACATTGGATTGGTCGTCATGTTGTCATTCAGCGTTTAGACGGGGCAAAAAGCACGGTTGAAGGTGTGTTGAAAGGATGGGACCCCGTTCAGGAAAAAGTGATTCTTGGGCCGGGTGAGCTTGTTATACCGTTTCGTGCCATTCATAGAATTATGCCGAGAAACGCATACCCGGCCTTGAACTCCATCGGTTATGTCGTGAACCATACCATTCAATTCGATAATGCCGTCTATTTCGGATCTTCCGTCATGATATGGAGGGGCAACCGACTGGTGTCATCACAGGCCATCCTGACTTCTCACGATGAGGATACCGTTACCCTGTCAAATGGCATGATATTGCGCAAGGACGAGCATTATTTTGTGGTTCGATCCTTGCGCGGCAATGCGTGATTCTTTAAATAAAGGATGTCCCCAGCAGCCATCGTGAAGTTGGCGGGGACGTCCTTTTTTGTGCAAATGGAAATGTATGTCTCCAGTAAGGCGAGTTCATGATGCGTCTTCTACTTTTTCGGCAAGGAACAGTTCGTAAATCCGTACCACGATAATTTTGATGATCATGTAAGCCGGAATGGCGAGCAGGATGCCCAGCAGCCCGAAGAAATCGCCGCCTACAAGGATGAGGGCAATCGTGGTCAACGGGTGAATATCAAGCTGTTTCCCGTAGATGACCGGTGTCAGAATATTATCTTGGATCTGCTGTGCGATGACAATAACGACAACGGACCATATCGCAATGGAAGGAGATTCGATAAATCCGATAATGACGGCGGGAATGGTCGCCAGCAGCGCTCCGATATACGGGATGAAATTCAAGAAGAAGGAAATGACCGTCAAGAGCAAAGAATAGGGAAGCCCGATGATCAGAAATCCGATATAAATCATCATGCTAAGTATAAGATTCAGGATCACTTTGCCGATAATAAAATTGCTGAGTGCCGTATCGATCTCACCCAGCACCTCCTGGCCATCGCGGCGGTATCGTCTTGGCAGGACACTGAGCAGCCTGGGCGGAAGCTTGCCGCCTTCCTTCAGCATGTAGTACAGAATGATCGGAATCGTAGCAATAATAACGACAACGCTCGATACAACGGTAATCAGGTTGTTGATGGAGTTGCTGATCCAGGTAATGATCCGATTCATATACTCCGTCAGTGAGGTGGACAGCTCGGATTCCGTTGGTATATAGCGTGACCAGAATCGATTCTGCTGCAGCTGGTCAATCTGTTCCTGCACGCCCTCTACCAAAAAGGGGGTATTGCTGATAAAATTTTCGATTTGTTCGCGCAGTGTCGGCCACACCACAATGCCGAAGATGGCGCAGAGACCGGCAAACACGAAATACAGCATCAGGACGCCAATGGATCGTTTGATTTTCCGCCGCTCCAGGTAGTCTACGATCGGCCTGAGCAGATAATAGAAGAAGCCGGCCATCGCGACGGGAACGATCAGCATATTGAACATGGAGACGATTGGCCGGAACAAAAAGCTGATTTCGGAACCGAGATAAATGATCAAGAGCAGTGCGATTATGCCAAAGCATGTCCTGAAATATTTGCTCTGCATCATGGGCAAATCCCTCCATACAACGATTAGTAAATACATAGGTACTATGTAACATTTGTATTTAACCAATTTGGAGGGATTTGAAATCACCAGTTTATGTTATCAGTTTCGTATGGTGACCCGGGTATGGATGGGCACGAGGGAAGCCAGCTCCGTCACATCCTCGTTGTACATCCGAATACATCCAAGGGAAACGGAGCGTCCGATGGATGAAGGGTCGTTCGTTCCATGGATGCCGTAATGGGGTTTGGACAACCCTAACCAATAGGCTCCGAACGGTCCCCCGGGATTTGGCTGCTTGTTGATGATGGTGTAATTGCCTGGCGGCGTCTGTGTAGCCATTTTGCCGATGGCAACCGGGAACGTACGTACCACGATGTTGCCATCCAGCAGGTGCAGCTGATAATCGGATAAATCGACAATAATGCGGTATTGGGGCATTGTAAACCCTCTCCTTCCTGATTCATGCTATGAACCAGGGGGAATACCGGCCCCTAAATTGATCTAAAATAGGCAAATTACACCTTCATAACTTGGTAGAAATTTCATCCAATGGTGACGGTCTGCCGATGTTATATTTAATATGTTACGCAGTAACAACGTTTGCATCAGGAAGGGGAAACCGATGTCTCCTGCTAGGTTTTATCAAAAATATATCAAAAATAATATGTTTACCAAGATGCTGCTGTTAATCTCCCTGATTGCGGTGGTTACCATTGTCACCTTATCTTTTCTTATGTATTATTTCTTGTTTCAATCGGCCGTTCGCAGTGAACTGGACATTCAGCGAAGCGCGGTTGAGCGGGTGGAACGGCATGTGAATCAAAAATATGTGAATGCGCAGTCCTATGTGAATGAGCTGTATCGCAACACCTCTCTAGGCATTGACACTTCCTATTTCCTCATGAACTCGTTTAATGAGTACATGGCGAAGCGAATGAACCGGATTGCGGGCGGAGGGCAGTCCAATTCAGATAGCGTGGTCGCTTACTTTAAGCAGAGGCTGGACGATGATCCGGATATCGAGAATATTATGCTGTACAGTGCCGAGAAGCAGTATGTGTATGTTTACAAGCAGGGCAGCATGACAAGGCTCTATCAGGCGAATGCGACGCATTCTTACATCCCCGACGTGATGGCCCTCGAAAGCCAGAGTGTCACATTGCCGAATCTATGGGTGCGTAAGCTGGCCGGAGACGTGACATTACCGTTATTCTCGATCCGGAGCCCGATTAATGATATGACCACCTACAAGAATCTGGGGCAGCTGGTTATTTTATATCGAACGGAAGCACTGGGTGCCGTCCTGAACAGTGGCGAAGATCCATTGAAGGGATCCGTAATGGTTTTATCCGGCGACGGCCGCGTAATGTTTGATTCCTCAGGCAAATATTACGGCGAGAAATATCCGTATGCCGACCGGCTGCTGAATTCCAAGGAAACCGTGAACCTCGATGAAGAATCGTATATTACAACGGCAGCGCACAATCAGGCAGGTTATACGGTGGTTGGCATTACGCCTAAACGTGAGATCGCTGAATCTTTCCATGGCGTGCAGAGCACCATCATGATTGCTGCCCTGCTGTGCATCGTGATTGCTGTGTCCATTCCTTCGCTGATGATCGTGAATTACTCCAAGCGGACAGATAACATTATCCGTTTTATGCGTAAGGTTGAGAAGGGAGAGTTCGTGGCGCGTATGCAGGATACCAAGGATGATCAGCTGGGGCAAATTGCGGGCAGCTTTAATGAAATGCTGGACGAGCTTTCCCGGTATATCGACAAGGTGTACAAGGCGGAAATTAACCAGAAGAACGCGGAGCTGTCTGCATTGCAAGCCAGAATTAATCCGCATTTTCTTTATAATACGCTCGAAGTGATTCGAATGAGAGCTCTCTCGCAAGGGGCGCAGGATGTTGGCGATATGATCTACAGCTTATCGATGCTGTTCAAGAATATCGTTCAGCACAAGTCCCACTATACGCTGAAGGATGAGCTGGAGGCGTGCAGGCTCTATCTGGAACTGTTTCGCATTCGCTATAAGGACAAGTATATTTACAAAATGCACTGTGAGGAACAAATCAAGCATGTGCCGATGATGAAAATGTCACTGCAGCCACTGATTGAGAATTACATCGTTCATGGGCTGCGCAGCGACCAGGATGATAACTGGCTGACGATAAACGCGGCGCAGCAGGATGGGGATGTCGTGATCGAGATTAAGGATAACGGGAAAGGGATCGAGCCGGAGCAGCTAGAGGAGATCAAATCCCGGCTGGAGATGGCCGAGTCGAGTGAAGAATCGTTTGGTCTGCGGAGTGTGAATGAGCGGTTAAAGCTGACGTTTGGAAGTTCGTACGGAATGGACATCCAGAGTGAGCCGGGTAACGGTACGACGGTGACAGTCAAATTTCCGGTGGCAGAAGGGAAGCTGAATAACGATGTATAAAGTGTTTATCGTGGACGATGAGCCGTTCATTATAGAGGGATTATATGACGTCGTGGATTGGTCGAAGTATGGCATCGAGGTGGTCGGTCATGCAGAGAATGGGCGCAAGGCGCTGGAGAAGATGGCGGTCATTCCTGTTGATATTCTTATTACGGATATATCGATGCCTGTCATGACGGGACTTGAATTGATTGAAGGCGCACGTAAATTAAACCGTAATCTGAAGGTGATCATCCTGAGCGGTTTCGACGATTTTGCCTATTTGAAGGAAGGCATGCGTCTGGGGATCGAGAATTATTTGCTCAAGCCAATCAATCTGAAGGAACTGGAAGAAACGATTGCCAGCACAACGGATAAAATGAACAAATCCAGAAGGGAAATGAGACTGGACGAGTACGACATCAACATTTTGCGGAGCAATATTCTGTATCGCTGGATCACGGACCGGATTGAGCCGGAGGAGCTGGAGGAGCGGGCGACCCTTCTGGGGCTGAATCTGAATTTGCCTTACGTCATGGCGTCTATTCTGAGAGCCGATTTCACGCCGCTGGAGAGCTGTCTGTATCAATTAATGGATCAGGAGCCGGGTGTTCTGTATTTCCGGGACAACGACGGCGATCACGTGGTGATTTTTATGATGAAAGACCCGGACACGGAAAAAGCGAGAGCCATCCGGCTCCTGCAGCAGGTGCGCGAGTACTGCTATGAAGAAGAGTTGTCCATCTCGCTTGGCAGCGTGGAAAGCCTCGGCGGTAATTATAAGGACAGTTATCTTCACGCCAAGGAGGCACAGGAATACTATCTCGTTCTAGAGCAGCCCTCCTACGTGGATTATGTTGATGTTCAGGCCAAGAAGGGAGAAGCGGCGGAATCCTATTCCGTACAGTGGCCCGAATATGCCAAAGGCATCGCCGGAAGGGATAAACAGGTGCTGTTTGATTTGATTGACAGTGATTTTGATCGGCTTCGTCATACGCAGGGGATGATCCCAACGACACTCAAGAGCATCGCGGTCGAGATGGTCATTCGCCTGAAGCTGGAGCTGAACGATATCCAATACACGGCAGCCCCTGATTTTGTGAAAAATACGATTACCGATATTATGGATTCCGTATCGATCGACGATCTGATTACGGCCGTGAAGGAAGGAGTTGGCGGGCTGGTCGATTCGCTCAACAATGACGTGAAGAGTCCTGTCATCCAGCAGATTCTGCATCATATCCAGCACCATTATAACGAGGATTTGTCACTGAAGGTGTTAGGCGCCCAATATCATATTCATCCCGTCTACCTGGGGCATCTGTTCCATAAAGAGACAGGAGAGAACTTTACGGAGTATATTAACCGATACCGGATTGAACGTGCCAAGGAGCTGCTCCGAAACACTTCGACGAAAGTGCAGGATATTGCAAAAAATGTAGGTTATTGGGAAACCGGTTATTTCTATAAACAGTTCAAAAAATTCGTCGGCGTATCGCCGAGGGATTTTCGAGGAATGCTCTGATTAATTTAATCAGAGTTTTTTTCTTTATTTTCACCATAATACCTTTAATTTTTCGCCTATGTGAAACTGCTTTCATGGGATAACCTTATAAGTGTAGAGACACAAAGGATTCAAAAGGGAGGATAAACATGAGTAAATCGAAAAAGAAATGGCTCCTGCCGCTAACGCTGCTATTGTCTGCATCCATGCTGTTGTCGGCATGCGGAGGCAACAAAGAAGAGAGTGCAGGATCCGGCGGGGGAACTGCCGAGAAACCGGTTGAGCTGATCTGGTACACCATCGGAACACCTCAAAAGGATGTCGACAAGGTTGAAGAAGAAATCAATAAATACACTGCTGAGAAGATTGGTGTAACCGTTGACATGAAAATGATCGACTTCGGTGATTACAACCAGAAGATGCAAGTCATGGCAGCTTCCGGCGAACCGATGGATATCCTGTTCACCAGCTCATGGGCGTTTGACTATGTGCAAAATGCACGTAAAGGCGCATTCATGGAATTGGACGAGCTGATTGAAAGCCATGGAAAAGGCATTAAAGACGCGATTGACCCTGCGTTCCTGGAAGGTTCCAAGGTTGACGGTCACAACTATGCAATTCCGGCAAACAAAGAGCTTCCTGCTCAAGAAGCATGGCGCTTTAACAAAACGCTGCTTGATAAATACAACCTCGATATTTCGAACGTGAAATCGATGGAAAGCTTGGAGCCACTGCTGAAAACGATTAAGGAAAAAGAACCGAATGTCGTTCCTTTGGCTATCAGCAAAGACTTCGGTCCGTTGCTTCCGTTTGACTACATCATTGAAAAAATGCCAATGGCCGTTTACCTGGATGACAAGGAAGAGCTGAAAGTTGTGAACTTCCTCGAAATGCCGGAAACGATGGACATGCTTAAATTGATGAACAAGTACTACAAAGCGGGATACATTTCCCCAGAAGCAGCGACAACAACTTCGACGCAAGATTTGATGACATCCGGCAACTGGTTCACGGACCGTGCGGCAACGCAGCCGTTCGCAGACAATCTGTGGAGCCAAAGCTACGGCTATCCGGTCGTATCCACTCCGGCTGGCGACGCAACGATCTTCAACTGGTCGGTAATGGGTTCGATGCAAGCGATTTCCGCTAACTCGAAGTACCCTGAGAAAGCCATGGAGTTCTTGAATCTCCTGAACACTGACGTATATCTTCGTAACCTGGTTGACTCCGGTATCGAAGGCGTGCACTACAAAAAACTTAGCGAGAACGTAATGGAAAACTTGCCTGAATCGAAAAACTACGACATGCCTACCTTCGCGCTTGGTAATGTCATGCTGACTTACTTGAACCCTGAGGATCCTGAGAACAAATGGGAAGAGTTCAAGAAGTTTAACGAGTCCGGCCAGCCTGCTCCGCTTCTCGGTTTCAACTTCGATCCAACCAAAGTATCCACAGAGCTCGCAGCAGTCAACAACGTAAAAGAAGAGTTCTGGGCGCCGCTGATGACAGGTACCGTGAATCCTGAGGAGTTCCTGCCAAAAGCGAATGAAAAGCTGAAAGCTGCTGGTCTGGACAAGATCATCGCTGAAGCACAAAGCCAAATTGATGCTTGGAAAGCAAGCAAGTAATAACAATGCATGAAGCGGCCTGCCTGTCCTAAGGGACGGCAGTACCGCTGCAGCATGAACAAGGACGGGGCGGCGGATGTTCACCCGCCCTTCTTTTGTTCATTTCATGCACATCACGAGGAGGGGTAAGCGTGAGAGCGATCGGACAGTTTTTCAAAAATATTATGACGAATAAGGCCATGCTGTTCATGGTTTTGCCGGGGACCCTATGGTTTCTCTTATTCTCATATTTGCCCATGTTCGGGACCATTATTGCATTTAAGGAATACCGCTTTAGCCGTGACGGGTTCTGGGCAAGTATCGTTAATAGTGAATGGGTAGGATTCCAGAACTTTAAGTTCCTGTTCAGTACCAACGATGCTTACATCATTACGCGCAACACCGTTCTATATAATTTCGTGTTCATTATTCTAGGTCTCATTCTATCCGTAGCACTGGCTATCGTATTGTCTGAAATCGTGAACAAGAAATTGGCGAAAGTCTATCAAACCGGTATGTTCCTGCCGTACTTCCTGTCCTGGGTTATCGTAGGTTACTTCGCATTCAGTTTCCTGAGCATGGATAAAGGGATGTTGAACCAGATTCTGGGCTGGTTTGGCATGGAGCCGGTTCAATGGTACTCCGAGGCCAAGTATTGGCCGATATTCCTGACGTTAATCAGTTTGTGGAAATCCGTTGGTTATAACAGCGTCGTTTATCTGGCGGCGATTATGGGGATCGATAAATCCTTGTACGAAGCGGCCATGATTGACGGAGCGAACAAATGGCAGCAGATTAAAGCCATTACGCTTCCGATGCTGAAACCGCTGATGACCATTTTGACTCTTCTTGCGATCGGTAAAATCTTCTACGCTGACTTTGGTCTCTTCTATCAAGTGCCAAGGGATTCGGGAACCTTGTATTCCGTAACGAACGTCATTGATACCTATGTATATCGTGGTCTGAAGACAACGGGCGAGATCGGAATGAGTACCGCTGCGGGTCTGTACCAGTCGGTAGTCGGATTTATTCTGGTCATGGTATCGAACTATATCGTTCGTAAATATGACAAGGATAATGCATTGTTCTAATCGATCAATCTACCAAGAAGGGGGTATGTGATGTGTTCAAATCTAAAAGCAAGATGAAAGATTTCCATCAGCTTTCATCCGGGTGGAATGTCGTATTCAACCTGATTGCCGGTATTTTCTCGTTCTTATGTGTATTTCCGTTCCTGTTCGTCATGATCATTTCATTTACAGATGAAGGCTCACTGGCCCGCAACGGTTACCAAATCTGGCCGGAGAAATGGAGTCTTGAAGCTTACAAATATGTATTCCAGACAGGCGATACACTACTTCGTTCTTATGGTGTTACGATCTTTGTAACGGTAGTGGGAACGTTGATCAGTTTGTTTATCATCTCGTTATATGCCTATGCAATCTCTCGCAAGGGTTTCAGATATCGGAATTTCTTCGCATTCTTTGCATTTTTCACGATGCTGTTTAACGGGGGTCTGGTACCGACTTATATCGTTGCCACGCAATTGCTCGGTCTGAAAGATTCCATCTGGGCATTGATCCTGCCATTGGCGCTCAACGCCTTCTATATTATGATTCTTCGTACGTTCTACAGCACCAGCGTTCCGGATGCCATCATTGAATCCGGTAAAATCGACGGTGCAAGCGAGTTTAAAATTTTCTACAAGCTGGTATTGCCTCTATCCCTGCCGGGTCTGGCGACCATCGGGTTGTTCAGCACCCTGGGATATTGGAACGACTGGTTCAACGCATTGCTCTACATTGATGATCCGAACCTGGTTCCACTGCAATCCATGCTCATGCGGATTGAGACCAGCATGCAGTTCATCCTGCAGAACTCTCAGAATTCATCCCTTAGCATGGCCGCTCTGCAGAGCATGCCGCAGGATACTTCGCGGATGGCGATGGTCGTTCTGGCAACGGGGCCGATTATTCTGGCTTATCCGTTCTTCCAGCGCTATTTCATTCAAGGTCTGACCATCGGCGCGGTTAAAGAATAAATTCTTCATGTACCGGAGGGTATGAGATGACTTATAAAGATTCCAGTAAACCCATTACGGAAAGAGTTGAACATCTTCTTGGCCTGATGAACCTGAAGGAAAAGGTTGGGCAGCTAGTCCAGCCGTTCGGCTGGAAGACCTATGAAGTAAATGAAGGTCGGATTTCATTAACGGATTCATTTAAAGAGCAAGTGAAAAATGGCGGCGTCGGATCCCTTTACGGGACCCTTCGCGCCGATCCATGGACCGGTGTAACACTTGAGACCGGTCTTTCTCCGCGTGAAGGAGCAGAAGCCGTCAATTACATCCAGCGCTACGCCATTGAGGAATCGCGTCTGGGCATCCCGATTCTGATCGGGGAGGAATGCTCGCATGGGCATATGGCTATCGGCGGCACGGTCTTTCCGGTGCCGCTGTCCATCGGGAGCACATGGAACGTGGATTTGTACCGGGATATGTGCCGTGCCGTGGCGCTCGAAACGCGCAGCCAAGGCGGTGCCGTCACTTATTCCCCGGTCCTAGACGTCGTGCGCGACCCAAGATGGGGCCGTACCGAGGAATGCTTTGGCGAAGATCCATACCTGATCAGCGAATATGCGGTCGCATCGGTAGAAGGCCTTCAAGGTGATTCATTGGACAGCCCGAGCAGTGTTGCGGCGACGTTGAAGCATTTTGTAGGTTATGGCAGTTCCGAGGGCGGGAGAAATGCGGGGCCCGTGCATATGGGAACACGTGAATTGATGGAAGTGGACATGCTGCCGTTCAAGAAAGCCGTGGAGGCAGGAGCTGCATCCATTATGCCGGCGTATAACGAGATTGACGGCGTGCCGTGCACCGTTAATACGGAGCTGCTTGACGGGATTCTTCGCAAGGAGTGGGGCTTTGACGGCATGGTGATCACCGACTGCGGTGCCATTGATATGCTGGCCAGCGGCCATGATACCGCTGAAGACGGGATGGACGCGGCTGTGCAGGCACTTCGTGCCGGCATCGATATGGAGATGTCAGGCGAGATGTTCGGCAAGCATCTCTTGAACGCGATCGAGTTAAACAAGCTTGAGGTGGCCGTATTGGACGAGGCCGTACGCCGTGTATTGACGTTAAAATTCAAGCTCGGATTGTTCGAGAATCCTTACGTGGATCCCCAGGTAGCCGAGGAGGTTATCGGCAGCCGGCATCACGTCGAACTTGCCAGACAGCTTGCGGCGGAAGGCATCGTCCTGCTCAAGAATGAAAGCAAGGCCCTGCCATTATCCAAAGAAAGCGGCGTGATTGCCGTCATTGGACCTAACGCCGATCAGGGCTACAATCAGCTTGGGGATTATACGTCTCCTCAGCCGCCTGCAAGCGTGACCACCGTACTGGATGGAATCCGCGCAAAACTGGGTGATGAAGCGAATCGTGTATTGTATGCACCGGGCTGTCGCATTAAGGACGAATCCAGGGAAGGTTTTGAATTCGCGTTAACTTGCGCGAATCAGGCCGATACCGTGGTCATGGTACTGGGCGGTTCCAGCGCACGCGACTTTGGCGAAGGCACGATCGATCTGCGGACAGGGGCATCGAAGGTCACGGATGACGCTTTAAGCGACATGGATTGCGGCGAGGGCATCGACCGGATGACGCTGCAGTTATCCGGCGTACAATTGGAATTGGCCCAAGAGATTCATAAGCTTGGCAAGCGGATGATCGTTGTGTATATCAACGGCCGGCCGATTGCGGAGCCGTGGATCGACGAGCATGCCGATGCCATTCTGGAAGCATGGTATCCGGGTCAGGAGGGCGGACATGCGGTAGCGGACATTTTGTTCGGCGATGTGAATCCGTCCGGCAAGCTGACGATGTCGATACCGAAGCATGTCGGACAGCTTCCGGTTTACTATAACGGCAAGCGGTCGCGCGGTAAGCGTTACCTCGAAGAGGATTCTCAGCCGCGTTATCCGTTTGGATACGGGCTTAGCTATACCGAGTTCCGTTATTCGGATATTCAAGTTACACCAGAAGTGATCGGAACAGGCGAATCCGCCGTTGTCTCTGTGAATGTTACAAATAGCGGAGACCGGGAAGGGTCCGAGGTTGTACAATTGTATGTGAGCGATGTGGCCAGCAAATATACGAGACCGGCCCGTGAGCTGAAGGGCTTCCGCAAGATCTCTCTGCAGCCCGGAGAGCAGTGCAAGGTGGAATTTACCGTCGGACCGGAACAGCTTCAATATATCGGTCAAGATTACAAGCAGGTGGTTGAGCCTGGCTTGTTCCGTGTGATGGTTGGCAGACATGTGAACGATACGCTGAGTGCAGATCTGACTGTACAGGAGGGTTAATGAATGGAACGCATTCGACGCTTTATACGCGAACTTTCGGAGCGGCAGTGGCTCGAGTCGACGGAGCTTAGAGCGTGGGACATTACCCGAACCACTTACATGGTTCCGGGCGTGTATGAGGATACGGCTCCTTATACAGAGGGGCATGACTTCAACAGGTTTCCGAGCACGCAGGGAACAACCTATTTCTTTCGGAGGAACCTTGAATTGCCCACCCACTGGGTGGATGGAGCGATCGGACTTGTATTCCACTCCGGGGGCGAGGGATTACTGCGCATAAACGGAGTATCTTATCAGGGCTTGGACCGCAATCATACTTTCGTCAAGCTTGATCCGAAACGCACCGGCATGAACATGGAGCTTGAGATCGAGTTGTACGATCCGATTCCAGAGCCGGTAGACCCGCTGAATCAGCAGGCTGTCATCCAGCCTCCGATTACTAGGGTGCAAAGCTTGCTAGTCAACGTGAACGTACCCGTTCAGAGCCTGATGTACACCGCGACCGTGATCCGCGATTCGCTTATCCTGTTGCCGGATAGCGATATGCGGCGAATTCGCTTAATGGAGGCGCTGTATCAGGCGATGGACCGCTTTGTCAGCCTGGAGGATGCCGCCATTCGGGATGGCGCTCAGGTAACCGGGATTGAGCATGATCTGAAACAGGCGGTTACTGCCATTGGCGGCCACGCTGAGGGCACCGAGCATATGGTAGGCCAATCGCATATCGATATCGCCTGGCTGTGGCCCGTCAGGGAAACCGTGCGAAAAACAAGCCGGACCTTCTCCACCATGGATGCGCTAATGAATGAATATCCCGAATTTAAGTACGCGCAGAGCCAGCCTTTGCTGTACCAATTCCTGAAGGATCACGATCCTGAGCTGTACGAGAGAGTGAAGGCCAGAATCAAGGAAGGACGATGGGAGCTGGTCGGCGGGATGTGGGTCGAACCGGACCTGAACATCCCGAGTGGGGAGTCCCTCATGCGTCAAATGCTGTACGGGCAGCGCTTCTATCAAGAAGAGTTTGGTCTGACATCTCATATTGAGTGGCTGCCGGATACATTCGGTTATTGTGCATCGCTGCCTCAGATCCTGAAGCATGGCGGCATTCGTTATTTCATGACAACAAAACTTGGCTGGAACGATACGAATGTGTTCCCTTACGACCTGTTCCATTGGGTCGGGATCGATGGAACCCCGATGTTATCCTATCTCAATCACGGCGTGAATGAGAACACGCTGCCCAAAGATGTTCATGAGCACTGGCAGTCATACCGCCAAAGAGCCGTTCATCCGGAGCAGATGCTGCTGTATGGACATGGTGACGGCGGAGGCGGCGTAACCCGCGAAATGTTGGAATATATCGACCGCGCCGGGCTTATGGTGGGGCAACCGGCCAGCAAGTACAGTACGGCTGCCGAGTTTTTCAGCGGGATCGAGGAAACACAGCCGAAGCTGCCGAAATGGCGCGGGGATTTGTATCTTGAGCTTCATCGCGGCACCTATACAACGCATGCGCGGAACAAGCGTCATAACCGGAAGGCGGAAATTCTGTACCGTGAGGCGGAGCTCTGGAATTCGGTGGCATTTTCGTCGATGGACAACGAGCAGAAGCAGGCAATTACGAGCGAGCTGCATGACGGCTGGAAGTTGATTTTGCTGAATCAATTTCATGATATTATTCCGGGGTCTGCCATTACGGAGTCTTACGTCACCTCCGAGAAGGAATACGAAGAGGTATTCGAAAAAGGAAATCACAGCCTCCGTCTTGGACTTCAGGTATTGGCGGATCAGGCCGATACAGAAGGGGAAGGCATTCCGTATGTCATCTTCAACGGACTTGGATGGAGCAGAGATGCGGTCATTTCGATTGAAGGAGAGCAGGGCCTTGCGCCGTATGATTCGGATGGAGCGCTGCTGCAATACGATGTCCAAACCGATGAGAACGGTAAAACCTCTCACCGCTTGAATGTTCATGTTCAAGGCATCCCGGCTTTGGGATACAAGACCATTTGGTTGAAGCCGCCAGCAGGAAACCAGGTGGTGGCGGAGAAATCTACTACAGTGTTCGCAGATTCATGGGAAACGGATCATTATAAGGTCAGCTTTAATGAGCGCGGCGAAATCACGAGCCTGTGGGATAAAGAGGCTCAACGGGAAGTGGTCAAGCCGGGCGAAGCCGCGAACCACTTCCACTTCTTCCATGACCGTCCGACGCTGTGGGACGCATGGGATATCGATACCCGTTACGAGGAGCAATTAGCCGGAGAGGCGGAGCTGATCGAGAAGAAGCTGGTGCATGCGGGTGAGGTACAGGATGTGCTGCGTTTCCGCTGGCGCATCCATAACTCGGAGATCATGCAGGACATGATTTTTTATCATCATGACCGGCGGATCGACTTCAAGACGTTTGTCAGTTGGAATGAATCACATAAACTGCTGAAAGTCGGCTTCCCGATCGGGGTCGTTGCCGATAAGGCTACTTATGAGATTCCGTTCGGAACCATCGAGAGACCGACTCATCGCAATACAAGCTGGGAGCAGGCGCAATATGAAGTCTGCGGCCACCGTTTCGCGGATGTGTCGGAGCATGGATACGGCGTCAGCCTCATCAACGACTGCAAGTACGGGTATGACATTCAGGATAGCACCATCCGGTTGTCCCTGCTGCGCGCGCCGAAGTGGCCCGATGTCACGGCAGACTTGGGTGAGCATGAGTTCACATATTCCCTATACCCGCATGAAGGAGACTGGAGAAGCGCTGGAATCGTCCGCAAAGCTGCCGAGCTCAATCATGAGCTTCCATACGTAAGAACAAGATCAAACAAGGGGCCTCGGGCTGCTGTTCATTCGTTTATTCCGTTCGAGAGCGATCATGTGATCCTGGATACTGTTAAACCAGCAGAAGACGGTTCAGGGTATATTCTTCGGATGTATGAATCCGCGGGAGGCCGCGACAAAGCAGTGCTCAGCTGGCCTTATCCTTATGAAAGCGTCCATGTATCCAACGCCCTGGAAGAAGAACTCGAACTACTGGATACTGCGGAAGGAAGGTTAGCCCTTCAATTCTTGCCGTATGAGATCAAAACCATCAAATTGACTACACATCATACTTAATCAAAGGAGCCAGAACAACCATGGAACAATTCAGACTCCCCAAAATACCAATGCCGGAGCTTGAGCTGCCGCAATCGATTCAGGCGGTTCTGCAAGAGGCTGAAGAAAAGCTTGCGCACCGTCCAAAGCTGCTTCAGCTGTTCAAGAACACTTTCCCGAACACGCTGGAGACAACAACCAAACTGATGGAGGATGGCACGACATTTGTGATTACCGGTGATATTCCGGCCATGTGGCTGCGCGATTCGGTAGAACAGGTGATCCATTACATTCCGTTTGCGAAGAATGATCCGCAGCTGCAGCGGATTTTAAGCGGATTGATCAAACGCCATTTTCAATATATTCATATCGATCCTTATGCCAATGCCTTTAATGAATCGGCGAATGACTGGCATTGGAACACAACCGACGAAACCGAAATGTCCCCATGGGTATGGGAGCGCAAGTTTGAGATTGATTCGCTATGCTTCTCCGTTCGTTTGGCCTACCTGTACTGGAAGGAAACCGGACTTACGGATGTGTTCGACGCCAACTTCAAGTCGGCTATGATCAAGATCATCGAGCTGTTTAAAACCGAGCAGCACCATTTCGAGAAATCGCCTTACCGTTTCACGCGGGATAACGGAATTCCAACGGATTCGTTGCGCAATAACGGGCTCGGCATGCCGGTGAATTATACGGGCATGATCTGGTCCGGCTTCCGTTCAAGCGATGACGCTTGCGACTTCCACTACAATATTCCGGGCAACATGTTCGCCGTTGTCGCCCTGCGTCAAATGCAGGAATTCGCGGAATGGGTATTCCGGGATATGAAGCTGCTCGATGAGCTGAAACGACTCGAAGCCGACGTGGATCACGGGATTCAGTTGTACGGCATCTACCGCCATCCGGAGTTTGGACCCATCTACGCCTATGAAACAGACGGTTACGGGAATTACTGCTTGATGGATGATGCGGGAACCCCTGGACTCATGTCCATCCCTTATCTGGGGTATTGCTCTGCAGATGATCCGATCTATCAAAACACCAGACGGTTTGCGCTCAGCAAAGAGAATCCTTTCTACTACGAGGGCGCTGTTGCCAAAGGAATCGGCAGTCCGCATACACCGCCGGATTACATCTGGCATATGGCATTGTCGATGCAGGGAATTACGGCACAGACGGCCGAAGAGAAGCTGGAGATGATTGCGCTGCTGGAAGCGACCGATGCCGATACCGGCTTTATGCATGAAGGCTTCCATGCCGACGATCCAAAAATCTTTACTAGATCTTGGTTTGCCTGGTCCAACAGCCTCTTCTCGCAATTGGTGTATCAGGCGATGAAAGCAGGGATTCTATGAGCGGGCGTCTGATTGTATTCTACGATCCGTCCTTTCCGGCAGCAGAAGCTGCCGGTTTGCCGGCTAGCGCGGCGGCCCTGCATGCATTCGATGTCGTGTGTCGTGCTGAGGATTTGGCTGAAGAGCTGGAATCTGCAGGTGGACAGGGCGCAAGCTTTGTCAATTTGCATGCGCCTTACTTCCCGAAAAGCGCCTGGAGAGCGATCCTGGGCTTTTTGAGAAATGGCGGCGGTCTTGTCAGCGTAGGCGGTGCCCCCTTCAAACGCCCTGTCCGTATGGAGGATGGCGCTTGGGTGGTGGAACATGAACAGACGGCATACCACCAGCAGCTCCACATTCATGAAGTGCTGCCAGTAGATAGCGGACGCGTCGACCATTTAACTGCAAGTGACGTTATTCCGGTTATGGAGAACTGCCGTGAGCGGTTATCCGTCCGCGATACGTGGAACCTGGTTCCGCATGTCACCAAAAGCAGTGACCTGCCGCATCAGATGGGATCGGCCGGGCCGATGGATACACGGATTTATCCGCTTCTTAAGGGGACCACGGCGAAGGGACGAGAAGTCGCGGCTCCTGCCGTTCTGTGGGAAAACGTCGGCGGACCTTTCTTGGGCGGACGCTGGATGTTTGTGAATCAGCCTCTCTCAGCCTCTTTCTGGGAACAGGATGGAGGAGATGAGGTACGGCGCTGGGCGGCATTCTGCGCAAAGGGCATCACCGAGCTGTGGATCAAGCCGAATTATGCGGCCTACGAGTCCGGCGAGCGCGCGATTCTGACCCTGCAGGCACAACGTCTTGGCCGGAGCTTACCCGTACAAGAGCCGCAGAGCTGGACATTCCGCATCTCCGTCAAGCACGACCAAGATGAGTCCTTATCATGGCATCATTCCGAGACGGTGGATGTGACCGGACAATTTCATGTGCAGCGCATTCCGGTTTTGCTGGATATCAAGCCTGGATCCTATCGTGTCGTATGTGAAGCTGAAGGACCGGATGGAGAAATCCGCGTGCTGAGACAAGGGTTATGGGGAACAGATTCCGAGCTTTTGCAGGCGGGAACGCCTGTAACCTGCAATCGGGATTACTTCATCAAGGATGGCCGCCCGCTGCCTGTTGTCGGAATGACTTACATGACCTCCGATGTAGCGCGTAAGTTCCTGTTCCTTCCGAACACGGATGTATGGGACCGCGATATGGCACAGATGCGTAATGCGGGCATCAACTGGATTCGTACCGGGATCTGGACCGCATACCGCAATATTATGCAGGTGGACGGTCATGCATCCGAAGAGGTTATGCGTTCGATTGACGCCTTCCTGTTAACGGCGAAGAAGCATGATTTGCAGGTGACATTCACGTTCTTCTCCTTCACACCGGAGACTTGGGAAGGTCAAAATCCTTACCTCGATCCGCGAAGTGTGGAAGCGCAGAAGCGTTTCATACGTTCCATCATTAGTAGACATAAAGATACGAAGAATGTGGACTGGGATCTGATTAACGAGCCATCCATGTTTGATCCGCCGCAGATTTTCTCGGACGGACCGCGTTCCGCAAAGGATCCATTCGAGAAACAAGCTTATATCGACTGGCTGAAGAAGCGCCATGGTTCGATTGAACGTCTGCAGGAACGCTGGAATATGACAGCCGATCAGTTGCCTGGTTTTGACTCCGTGGTTCCGCCGGAACCTCAAGTCATCAATTTTGACGTTCAAGACATGCATCAAGGGAAAAAAGGCACCCAATGGCTTGATTACGCACTGTTCTCCATGGACATGCATAACCGCTGGGCCAAGGAATTATATGACGATATCAAAGAAGTATGTCCGGATCATATGGTTACCGTTGGACAGGACGAGGCGCTTGGCGCACAGCGTCCATCTCCGTTCTTCTATGCCGAAGCCGTAGACTATACGACGGTCCACTCCTGGTGGTTCAACGACTATTTGATCTGGGACGGCATCTTTGCCAAAACGCCGGATAAACCGAACCTGATTCAGGAAACGGGCATCATGTACGTGGAGACACCGGATGGCCGGGCGAAGCGAAGCGAAGCCGAGCTGCGGAATTTGCTGGAGCGCAAGTATGCTTACGCCTTCTCAACAGGGGGCGCAGGAGCCATTCATTGGATCTGGAACACGAATTTCTACATGGACAATGCCAATGAATCGCATATCGGAGCTGTCCGCGCTGACGGCACGGAGAAACCGGAAGCGGATGTGTCGTATGATTTCGGCGCTTTCATGGAAGGCATCCGGGATATGTTTAAAGGCCGGAAGCTGGAAGAGACCGCGGTCATCTTCCCTTATTCGAACGATTTCTCGAACCGTAAGCTCGCTTTTGAAGCAACGACCAAGGCGACGCGCGCGCTCGCTTACGAGCTGAAGGTGCCATTCCGCGCTGTCGGGGAATATGATTTAAGCTCGCTGCGTAACCATCCGGTGAAGTTCATCATTCTGCCGAGCGCGCACAATGTAGATGACCAGGCGTTTGCCGAGTTGATGGATATCGTGAAGGAAACGGGAGCTATGCTGCTTCTGACAGGTCCTATCGGTCTGGATGCATATTGGCATCAGGTCGATCGAATGACGGAGGAGCTGGGCGAGCGGAAGCTGGCGAATGTGCGCCGTGAAGAAAGCTTGCGCATTGGGGATACTACATGGTCTGCATCGTATGGCCATCGGAAGATTGCCGAGCTGAGCAAAGAAATTCCGGCAGGCAGCGGGGCGAAACCGGCTGATGTGGACGGCGACTCTATCGTTGACGTGAAGCTTGGAGCAGGGCGTCTTCTCTGGAGCCCGCTTCCCGTAGAATTGAATGATCGAATCGACACCATTTCGGCTTTATATCGGTATGCATTGGAGCGGTCCGCTGCCGACACAGGACTGATCTGGCATCAAGGCGGAGAACATTCCGGCGTATATGGACGCAAGGTAACGTTTGAAGAAGGAGCTCTCTTCGTATTCGGCTCGGAGCAATCGTGGGATACGAACGTTGAGGTGAAGGATCCTTCCACAGGCCTTATCTATTCATTCGTGCTGGAAGCGGATCGTTCGGTCTTGTTTGCAGTTGATGCGAGCGGTGACCTGTTATCGGTGTACCGTCCGGATGAGGTCGAAATCACGGTATCGAAGGGCTAACATAAGGGGGACTAAGCAAACGATGGATCAATCCAGAAAAGCACATATTATTTCGCATACTCACTGGGACCGCGAGTGGTATTTACCGTATGAAAAGCACCATGTGCGGCTGATCGAGCTCATGGACAGCTTGCTTGAGACGATGGAGAAGGACTCGGAGTACCGCAGCTTTTTCCTTGATGGCCAGACGATTATTATCGAAGATTATTTGCAGGTGAGACCCGAGAAGAAGGAGCAGCTGGAGAAGCTGATCATGGATGGACGCATTATGATCGGTCCATGGTACATTCTGCAGGATGCCTACCTGACAAGCAGTGAAGCCAACGTGAGAAATATGCAGATCGGACACCAGGATGCCGAGCGATACGGCACAGTTGCCAAAATCGGTTATTTTCCCGATACATTTGGACTTACAGGCCAAATACCGCAGTTGATGCTGCAGTCCGGCATCGATAATGCCTTCTTCGGCCGGGGCGTGAAGCCAACGGGCTTTAACAATACCGTCTCCGACAGCGGCTATGAGTCCTCATTCTCAGAGCTGATGTGGGAAGGTCCGGACGGCTCCAAGGTGCTGGGCATCCTGTTTGCCAACTGGTACAGTAACGGTAACGAGGTTCCCGTTGATGAAGCGGAAGCGAAGGCATTCTGGGACCGCAAGCTGGCGGATGCCGAGAAGTATGCTTCCACGCCTGAGCTGCTCTATATGAACGGGTGTGACCATCAGCCGATACAGACCGATCTTCCGGAAGGCATCCGTACAGCGAAGAAGCTGTATCCGGATACGGAGTTTATTCATTCCAATTTTGACGATTACCTGACAGCCGTGCGGGAGAAGCTGCCGCAGGATCTTTCCTCCGTAAAAGGAGAGCTGCGCAGTCAGCGTACCGATGGATGGGGAACGCTCGTGAATACCGCTTCGGCACGCGTGTACCTGAAGCAGATGAACCAGCGCGGCCAGACCTTACTCGAAAAAGTGGCCGAACCGCTTGCATCCTACGCCAGCCTGCTGGGCAAGGAGTATCCGCATCATCTGTTCACCTACGCTTGGAAGACCTTGATGCAGAATCATCCGCATGACAGCATCTGCGGCTGCAGCGTGGACGAAGTTCACCGCGAAATGGTTACCCGCTTTGAGAAAAGCGCACATGTGGCTGAAAATATCGTGGACGACAGTGTTCGCGTCATTGCAGATGCCGTTGACACGAGCGCCTTCGAGCAATGGGGATCCGATCCGCTGCCGCTTGTTGTATTCAATACGACGGGTTGGAGCCGCAGCGGTACGGTCAGCATCGAGCTGGACGCGAAACGGCTCTATTTCCGGGAAGGTTACTCCTTGGAGGAAACCAGCCGCCGGATGAAGGAAATTGACTTGTCCGGCCGCGTGCTGGTTAACGCTCAAGGACAAGCTGTGCCTTGCACCGTTGAGGATCTGGGTCTTCAGTTCGGGTACGATCTGCCGGACGACCGTTTCCGCCAGCCGTATATGTGCCGTCGTGTGAGACTCACCTTCGAGGCAAGCGCAATTCCGGCAATGGGATTGACTGCTTATGCTTGGGTGAAGAGTGAAGTGAAGCCTGCCGAGGTTGAATCCTTAATCAGCAATACCAATGTGATGGAGAATGAGCTGATCAAGGTTGAGATCCAAGGGGACGGTTCCTTCGCCTTGACGGATAAAAAGAACGGACAAGTCTACCGCGATCTGGGCGTCTATGAAAATACCGGAGATATCGGTAACGAATATATGTACAAACAGCCGGATGGCGAAGCGGCATTGACCACGAAAGGCCAAACCGCCCAAATTTCGGTTCTGGAAGATACGCCTTACCGCGCATCCATTGAAATCGTTCATAACTGGTCCATTCCGGCTATGGCCGACAGCAAGCTGGATGAAGAGCAGCATGAGCTTGTATATTATCCAAACCGCAAAGCGCAAAGATCGAGCGAGATGGTGCCCATGCGCATTCGTACCGTGGTTAGTCTGAACCGCAGCGGCAAAGGCGTGGAGATTGAAGCGACGATGGATAATCAGGCGAAGGATCATCGGGTGCGTGCATTGTTCCCAACGGATCTGCAGGCATCGTCACACAACGTGGATTCCATGTTTGAGGTGGCAACGCGGGATAACGAACCTGCTGCCGAATGGGAGAACCCGAGTTATACGGCTCACCAACAGGCTTTCGTTGACGTTACGACGGCTACTGCAGGGTTGACGGTAGCTAACCAGGGCTTGAATGAATATGAAGTCCTGCGTGACGGCCGGAATACCATTGCCGTTACATTGCTTCGTTCCGTAGGTGAGCTCGGTGATTGGGGTTACTTCCCTACACCTGAGGCTCAGTGCATCGGCGTTCATACCGTACGTATGGAGGTCATTCCGCATCAGGGAGACGGCATGAAGTCAGGCGCATACGCTGAGGCTTACCAGTTCCAAATTCCATGGACGGTTGCACAGACCGGAGTCCATGCCGGCGTCGTAGCAACGACTTCCGCACCGCTTGAATGGAGCCATGAAGAGCTTGCGTTCTCTTCCCTGAAAGTGAATCCGAAGACCGGGGATCTGATGCTGCGCTGGTTCAATATGGCGGGCATGGATACAGAGCTGAAGCTGAAATCTTCTCTACCTTCCCGGGGCGTTTATAAGAGCTCTATTCTGGAAGTAGAGGGAACGGTTCAAAGCTTTGATGATCAAGAAAGCTTCACGCTGCCGGTTAAGCCTCACGAAATCGTGACACTCGGCGTTAAAGTTTCGGTCAAGTAAACATTTATTAGTTACGGCTGGGAACATCACATCCCGGTCCAGCAAGGCCCGATTCCGAGTTACAAGGATCGGGCCTTGCTGTCTTGCATAATGAAAAGAAAAAGCTGCTCTTCCTAGGTCTTAATGGGGGTCAGTCCCCATGGACGGTTGGAGGGCAGCTCTTTATTTTACTCGGCTTGATTATTGATTCTTCTCTTGGGTATGGTCTTTCTCGTAAGCAATCAGGGTGATATCTTTGCCCGTAAGCTCGGCAATTTTGGTCTCAGCATCTTCAATCGCTTTCAAGGTACCTTCATTCCCATTGAGTGAGGCAATTTTATATTCCTCCGAATGGATGTCCATGGTTAACTCCCCCCTTAGATGGTTGATTCAAATATAATGTATAAGTTATCCTATACAAGATGGTTACATACCTTTATTCAAAGAAATGGAAGGAGAGTCTTGGAATGAAATACTTTTTGATGATTGTCACTGCAATGGTCGTTTCGATGACTTTGAATTCCACAGCAGTCGTGGAGAAGAGTGAGGTTAATGTAACTGGCTCATCGGAACAAATACAACCCGAGGAAAAAGCAGCAAATAGTAAGCCTGCGCAATGGAACGAGGGATTTGTTGTATGGAGTGGTGGAAACTCTTACAAAGTATTGAAGCATGCCGTGCTTCCTTCTTTTAAAGCCGGAACCAAGCTTGGAGAAGTGAGCCGCGAGATCGATCATGCGGACGTTGCGGATCATCGTGCTCCAGAGGGAGTACGGTTGGAAGATGGAGATAGCAGTTTACCTGTCGGAACGGCCATCTATCAGTTGGCTGGGGCGCCTGCTGACAAGGTGCTCTTGGTTGAAATGGATGGACAATATTATAAAGCTGTCAGACAATATGAACGATGATCGATTCCGTTTATGGGTGGGTGTGAATCATGATTCAATTTGAAAGACTGCACCATGTCAGCTTGGCCGTACGAAATTTGGAGACAGCGAAGGTGTTTTACTCGGAGGTGCTGAGGTTTCAGGAGCTGCCGCGACCGCCGTTTGCCTCCAAGGGTGTCTGGTACGCTCTCGGAGACCAGCAGCTTCATCTGCTGGAGCATCCCATCAGTGATACGCTGCGGGAGCGCGGAATCGATACGACGGACGGGCATTTCTCGATCTGGGTGAAAAGCTACCGCGAGACGAAGGAATGGCTGGACCGAATGAATGTCGAGTATGTGGCTAATCCCGACAGCGTTGCCGGCTTTGCCCAGATTTTCGTGCTGGATCCAGACCGCAATATCATTGAATTCGGAGCGGAGTATGGATCGTAAACGCTAAATTTTAAAAAAGCCAGACACATTGGTATTATCCCCTTTTAGTAGACAAGAGAAAAAAGACATCTGTTAAGATGGACTTAATCTTGCCTAACGAAGGGGATTTTTTCATGGCTAAAAAAGGACAAACTTACCAACGGTACTCCTTGGAATTAAAATTGGAGGCGGCCCGG
>NZ_JBNDYG010000065.1:0-80397 GCF_049893405.1 Paenibacillus sp. Dod16 | reverse complement strand
TTTTAAGGAAGAACTGAAAAAATATATTGAATACTACAATACCAAACGGTTAAAGGCAAAATTAAAAATGAGTCCGGTACAGTACCGAACTCATTTTGAGAAAGCTGCCTAATGAAATAACCGTGTCTAACTTTTGGGGGTCACTTCATTTATGCGGCTTTCAAAATCCATATGTCATTGTCATCTGAGTCATCTGACAATTTCGCATCCTGCCATGAAGTTCCTTCATACATTTAATTACCGCTCAAACTACCTGACGTAATGAGACGGAATAAGAGTTTCGTTCACTTCTCCATTCCCGTACCGGCGCCCGTCAGGCCCAGACGGCTGTTGAACAGCTGCTCAATTCGGGTGCAGGTATCCGCCGGGGTTTCCATGCCGGCCCACAGCAGATTCAGCTCATCCAGGAGCGTCGATATTTCAGATTGGCTCAGGTTGAGGGTATGAAGCGGATAAGCGTGAGGCAGCACCTCCAGAAAACGGTTATAGTGCTGCGGATGAATGTCCGGATTCAGCAGACGGTCATCTTCGGCCACCGACCGCAAAGCCGGAATGGTGCAGCCGTGCTTCTTCAACAGCGTCTGCGCCTCCTCACCTGTCATAAAATCCACGAGTTTCTCAGCGATATTCCGATGACTGCTCGCAGCGTTGATCGACAGCCCCCCTCCAAGCAGCATCGTTGCGGGCTTGGTGCCGTTCGGCAGGGTCATTACATCCCAGTCGATGGAATGATCGCGGAATTCATTCATGAAGTAATAGGTGGACATGATCATGGCAACCCGTTCCTTCATAAAGAGGCTCTCGGCTAAATGGCTGCTGCCATGGGAGAAAATCGGCGACACATGCTCCTTGTACATAAGCGATACGCAAAACTCCAAAGCTTCGATATTCCGCTGATCCGCCATCGTGCTCCGGCTGCGGTCTGCAGCCATAATGCTGCCGTCATTTTGAAGCAGGAAGACCGGCCAGCGGTTCGGAGACGAGGAGAAGCAGAAGCCGTAATGATCGGTCATTCCGTCTTCGTCCGGGGCCGATGTGCAGGCTTTGGCCGCCGCCAGCAGCTCCTTCCAGTCGCCAAGACTGATAGGGTAAGGCAGGCCGTGCTGACGGAAGATCGAACGGTTGTAGCAGATGACCACCGGAGAGAACACAAACGGCGCCGCAAGCATGCTGCCCTCATCGTTGAACAGGTCGAACACCCTCGGATAGCTGACCCCTTCCTCCATGAGACGAGGAGGAACATATCCTGTCAGCAGATTCGTTCGCCCGCTTTCGGTCCATTCCCGGAAATGCTGATCCGACATAATAAACAGATCGGGGCCCTGACCGTCATCAATGGACCGAATGATGGTTTCGGTGTAGAAGTCCTCGGCGTACAGCACCATTTCCACCTGAACGAACGGATGCTTCCGCTCGAACGCCTCGATCATCTTCTCGATAATCGGAATTTCATAGGAGGAGGAGAACCAGGCGAGTTTCAGCACGACAGGCGTTCTGTCCTCATCCGGCTCCTTCACACGGTTGCCCTTGCCCGCAATCTTCTCGATCAGTCCTTCGTTCACCAGCTCATCCAGCGCCTTCCGGATCGATACCCGGCTCATTTCATACTTCTGGCTAAGCGTATTTTCCGGCAAAATAAATTCACCCGGCTGCAGAACGCCGGAGACGATTTCATTTCTCAATTCCTGAACAAAGCGTTCATAACGCTCATGAAATTCATTTCTTCTACGCAACAATATATACCGCTCCTATACATGTCTATAACAATCAGTATATCATGAGGAACATCAGGATTCCATGCACTCCGCTTAGAGAACGCGTATATATTTTACTCTGCAAGCTTCTTCTCAAGAAAAGCATAGGCACGCTGCCGGATATCCCGCGGGAAGTCATGCCCTTCATGGCCGATCCAGCACCCGAAAGCAGATGAAGCGCCCAGAAAATCATACAAGCCATCCAGTTCCCCAAGACCCGATGCAATCTCACGCCAGTTCGGAAAAATCGGATCTCGCGTCCCGCACCACATAAACATGGGCACCGGGGCCGCAAGCGCCGCGATTTCATGCCACTCGAACGGAAGGGAGCCGTTACTCAGGCTGTCCGTTATGGAAGGGATATGGGAAAACCACTCCCGCTGCCCCCAGCGGTTCGGCTCCGGATCACCGCGGAACATCGTAAACCCGCAGCTCGAGACGACAGCCTTGATGCGTTTATCCATTCCGGCCAGAAACCAGCCGTTATAGCCGCCCAGCGAATGGCCGATGACGCCGATCCGGTGGGAGTTTACCTGCGGCAGCGAGGACAGCACATCGACCGCCGTGATGTGATCGGAGAGCATTTTACCAACCGCAGTCCACACGGGGTGCTCTTGATAGAACGGAGCGGTTTGAAAAGGCTCTTCCCCTGGGTAGACCCGGTCGCCGAACGTGATGGAGTCCGGTGCCAGCACGGCAAATCCGCGCTGAACCAGCTCCAGACCATACCGCCGATTCTCCCGACCGGAAGGCAGACATACATCGTCTTTTCCGTTCTCGGTTGTCGGATGAAGAGCCAGAACAGCGGGATAACCTCCCTCAGCTGGCTTTCCATGTGGAAGCAGAAGATAAGCATGGATCGGATCCGCTTCCGGGGAATGGTAAACGATCTTAACTCTTGTGTGATCTTCCTCGTCATGCTCTGATATCACCCGGAAGCCACCGCTGTTTGCGGCCACACTCGGCTTGTAATCAACCGGCCCCGGAGGCTCCCCCAACAGCTGCAGCCAGCGCTCTCTCAGTCTGGACTTCTTCTCCATCCAAGCATCAAGGGTATGTATTCCCTCTAACAGCGGCATCATGTCCCCATTAAACCGATTCATAAAAGTAATTCCCCTCCTCTTCCAGCCGATACCGCCATAGCTCAGCAAAGGAACCGAAATACACGTCTCCGTTCAGGCAGGCGATCCCGCTGGTCGCTTCAGCCGGAAGCCGGTCCAGCAGCTCTGGCTGCATGTTTACAGGATTCACGGTGAACAAAGCCCTGCTCAGCAGACCCAAGAGGAATGGACGGCCCTCCCGCTCGGTCATGAGCAGCCCCTGCCGGACAATACGGCCCCATGAAGAAAGATCGCTCCGGTGAACCACTTGTTGCAGATCAGCATCATAAACGAAAAATATCGATTCCGAGGTCAGTCCATACAGGACGCCGTTCACGCCGGGAGCCAGCTGGGCAATCTCTTTGGCTCCTTGGATCGGCACCCAGCGCCGAATCACTTTCCGGTCAGGCCAACTCAACTCATACATCGCCGCTTCCCCCGCCTTGCTGATCCCACCGCCAGGAGTTTCAATGCTGGTGCCCCCGAATACCCTGCCGTCCGGCAGTGCCGCCAGTGAAATCGTGCTCTGCCCGCTGACAATTTCCTGGTGCTCTAGCATCTCCACCTGACCGGCCTGCACATCCACGATGCCGAGCCCGCCGCCTGCGGCACCATAACCGGGAAATCCGCCATACAGAACATGACGGCCGTCCGGATGCGCGGCCGCACATCTCGGCCTGTGGACAGCGGCATTTTCATAGATCAGCCTAGGATTCCGGCAGGGTCCTTCTTCCGTATTCCAATCTTTTGCCGTATCCAGCAGATGGACCATGCCGCCTGCATATGCCGCACCCACGATGATGTTCCCTTGAGCCGCATAAGCGGCGATATTGCCGCCGCCTCCCCGCTCCACGATATCGCCTCCCCAATCGGTCAGACGCCCGGCTGTGGTATCATAAGTGAACAAATGCAGCGGGTGATTGGAGGTGCCGTACAGAATGCCGTCCGGGCCTCCGTACAGCGGGGAGAGCGATGTTCCGCCTCCCTTGTAGGAAAGCGGAATCCGGCTCAAGCTCCCGTCCGCTTCCATGATGACGACCTGTCTGTCGGACAGCTGCCATTTCAGCAGTGTTCGGCCACCGTCAAGGTCCAGATGCAGCTTGTTGTAACCTGCTCCCTTATACAGGGATGGACCGACTTCCTCCGCCGACACTGGCTCCGCCCCGTGCTCGCCCAGCCGGTACCATCGTCCGTCTCCATTCCCCCCTGAAGGCAGCCAGCCGTAGACAGAGCTGTTGCAGCCCTGGAGAACGGCAGCGCTCCCGGGCATATCCGGGGGGTCCTCGAGCAATATCTCCAGCTCGCCGGTTTCCTCATGGAAGCAGACGATGGCCGACGATGTCGTGCCTAGTCCGGCATAGATCTTCCCGTCGCTTCCGCATGCAAGCGTCATGGCATACTTCCTCTCGGAATCCAGCCTGCATAAGGTACGTGATGAATCTGACGAAGCGTCGAGCTCAACCAGATAGCTTCCCGGGTACGTTGTGGCGTAAACCCGTCCATCCCCTTTAACGGCAAACGCAAATCCCGCTTCCTCTTCCCCTTCAGGAATCCGGTGCTGTCCAACAAATGCTGGAGTGAACGGATCTACAATATAAAAATAGCGGCCTGCTCCCGTATAGAACCACCCCCGGGGATCACTGGCCGACGCGAACGGATACTGGCCCTCGCCCCCCGGAAAATAAAGCTGGCTGCAGCTTCCCGTCTCGGGATCCACAATCAGCACGTATCCCCGGGCAGCGATTACGATGCGTTCGGCTCCGTCGTCTCTACGACAGACCGCCGCTGACCGGCTCTCATCCACGTCCGCGGGAACGCCGATCCGCTCAAAAGCCCCCATCCTCTCCGGGATCTTACCGCCGCCCGCTTTAGCCGTATTACTCATCGCTTTTGGCATAACAAGCACCCACCTTGGCAACCGCGTGAATAATATCCTCAATATCCTCCAGCGAGTAGAATTCGTTCAGTGGAATCTGAACCGCCGTGACCAGAATCTCCTCCGCTACCGGACACAGGCCAGGTTTATAGGAAACGCTGCTGCCGTCAAACGGAAAATGGCTTCCCGGATAAGCCTGCCGCTTCTGGAACAGCGGCTGCAAATAGCACACCTGTGGGATATAGCCGGCACGGTTCGGGATGCCTTCCGCCTCCAGCGCTCTGCAAAACTCTTCGCGGCTGCAGGTCAATTGATCCAGGTCAAGCCGCAGCATGTAGAACCAGTATGTACAGTTATGCTCCGGGTCAACCTGCGGCGGAATGACACCCTGGATTCCCTGCAATCCTTCATTGAGCCGGTCGCCGTATTGCTTACGCCGCTCGCATATCCAGGGCAGCTTCTTCAGCTGGGCGATTCCGACGGCTCCCTGCAGCTCGGTCATCCGGTAATTCGGTGCAATATAACTCGTTCCTCGGTCAACCGTGGTGCCTAGACGGCGATAGTTTTTGTCCGCAAAGGCGTGAGCGGTTTCGTAATCCTCGCGCGCTCCCGAATTGATCAGCACCATACCGCCGTCCCCGGTGGAAATATGCTTGAAATCATTCGTGCTGAAACAGCCGTAATCTCCGATGGTCCCGGTCAGCCTGCCCTTGTACCGGGTCAAATAGGCCTGTGCGCAATCCTCGATAACCTTGATGCCATGCTTCTTCGCGATCTTCATAATCGGATCCATATCGCACGGATATCCCGCGAGATGGACGACGATAATGGCCTTGGTTCTCGGTGTGATGCGCGCCTCAACCGAAGCCGGATCCAAATTGTAAGTGTGCGGCTCCAGATCGGCAAACACCGGGATGGCATTCTGATACAGAATGCCGATCAGCGTTCCCTGGTCCGTAATCGGGCTTGTTATGACCTCATCCCCTACGGAGACGGCAGCCGCACCAAGCGCGACATGAAGGGCTGCGGTGCCGGAGGATGTCGCCACACTGTATTCCCGGCCGTACATCGCATTGAAATCGGCCAAAAACTGTTTTACCTTGGAGCCGAAATGATAAAACAGCGTGTTTTGCTCCAGCGCCTCAAGCAGCTGCGCGGCCTCCTCATCCCCGAATCTTTTACCTGTGCCAAAAGGACCGGTCTTGACTGGCGCTCCGCCATGAATCGCTAACGTTTCCACGATCTGATTCCTCCTCATCGTCGTTATTCAGCTGCTGTTTTCACGCTGCTCGCCGCTTCTGCACACGGGCGCCCAAAGCGAATTTCCGTCCGTGAAGCTGACGGGTCCGCCTCCGCATTCAAAGGCTGACGCAATACCGCTCCCTGCGGAAGATTCTCGGCGATCAGGATTCCGTCTGCGCCGACCCGCAGTACCGCAGATCTTCTGGCCTGCTCCCATCGAGTGATCTCCTCGCTCGTCCAGAACGCATAACCAAGACGCTTCGCGGTTTCGACGGCAAGCGAAAGCGCATGCCGGACCTGCTCCAGGTTATGGATATGCTGCTGGTGAAACAGAAAGTGAGCGACGCCGCGGACCTCCGCCACCTTTTCGAGAAACGGGGTAATCACCGACACATCCGAAAGTGTGGGATGCTCCAGATCCTGGGTCAGAAAGCCGATCTGCAGCACCCGGTAAAGCCGATTTCGCTCATGAGAACGAGCGATAGGATAATAGGGGTGGCAGGTACCGAACGGAAAGCCGACATTTCCTTTTTTGCTCGGCCCCCGGGTCTGATCCGCTTCAATGCCGTTCAACTCGCACCATTCATAGAGCTCTCCCCAGCCCTCAAACCGGGTATAGTGGTTCTTGTTCGATACGATTGGCGATCCGCTGGTGCTCCGGATCACGCTCAGTTGACGTGTGAATTCTTCGGCGCTCCATATGCCATTCTCCTGCTCCAAAGCATTGAAGTGAAAAGCCAGCTCATGCCCGGCTGCCTGAATTTCCTTGTACAACGAAGGAGAGTAACCCGGCTCGATCATGCACCAGGTCGATCGGACGCCGTTATTCTGAAGCACGCTCAACGTCGTTCGGGCCGCCTCCTCAACGTTGAAGTCGCTGTCGTGCGAAATCATGGCCACCTGATGGACGCCTTCCGGCCAATAATCCAGAAACGGAAGCGACAATCCAAGCGCATCTGCTTCTTCCATTAGCTGGCGGACAATCACCTCGCGCCACCAGTCTGCATACGGCGTATCAAAATAAGGCATCCCGGTCTCTGTCACCGAGCGGTCCTCATTCCAGTCCAGCTCACACCGGTCATCCGCCTTCAGAATGCCTTCGTCCACCGCTCCTGTTCCGTCCGGAGCAGGTATGCCGTCCTGCACGACCGGCCCTCCGCCCTGCTGCAGCATGACGATGTTCGCAGGAATGTCCACGTTCCAGCGGATCAGCCGTCCGCCGCCGAGTGGGAACTTGATGACGGCCGCGGACGCCTCGGCACCATCTTTCCGTAGCCGGCGCAGAACGCCGTCTGCTTCAACCGGCATGACAGATGTCTGCGATACCATCCACGGATCACTGATTACCGCCCTCAGAACCGGAATGCCTTGCGCATATTTTAACCCCGACAGATCGCCATACACCGCATCCCGGATGGCAAACCGGGTACAGCCCATCCGGCGGGCCATACGATTCAATCCACCGTAGCTGATGAGCGTCGCACCCTGTCGGGCCCACTGCTCCAGTCGGTTCAGATCCTCTTCCTTCTCTCCAGCGTGCAGCACGACGATGATATCGGGATGATAGGACTCCAGGGTTTCGGCATCATCAAACCTTGCATAAGGAATGCCGGCATGCCCAAGCACCTCCTCCAGATAAAGCTGAAACTGGTCCTGGCCGTGTCTCCAGAGGTACTCCGCCGACCGTTTGTTAAACCATAAACCGATTTTGGCTGTCTTTCTCATGATACATCTCTCCCCCTTCCCCTGCTCGCATTCGCATAGGTGCCTGTCATCCAATGCAGAACAGGGGCAAAATGATTTGCCCCGCCCCGCCGTTCTACAGATCATTTATAAAGCGTCACTTTAACCAATCTCACTTAAAAAGTGCTTTAGGATCCTTCTCTTTTATATTCGCGTTGTATTCCTGGACGATCTGGGCTCCGCCTTTGTCCATGTACTCCTGAACCAGTTTATCCCAATCGGACACCGGACGGGTGCCTGCAATCATTTTCACCTGCTCATCCATGACATACTTTTTCAGTTCTGCGCCTTTCTCGTTGTCCGTCGGCGACTCCAATCCATTGATCGGGTTGATATAAAGCTTCATATCCTTGTACATCGTTTCAATGGCGGCTACAAGATCCACCAGCTGTTTGGTCTGATACGTAATGGAATATACATTGTCCGAGTCCTGCGGTACCCAAGATGAATTATCAACATAATACGTTGAAGGACCCAGGCCGTCTCTGCCGAAGTTCTCGTTGAAGACAGGCACGCCGTCTTGCATAACGTAACCTGAACCGACTTTGCCTGACCACCAGTCAAAATCGGCGTTCTTCTCATTCTTCTGATCCTGCGGATAGAATTTGCGGCCGAAATCGATCATTTCCAGCACTTTCTTCAGCTTTTCCGGCTCATCTTCAAGTTTGGCGCTCAGCACGGTAAGGCCGTTATACCCTGCTCCAGCCGTCAGTCCCTTGTTTCCGTATGGGTCCTCGAACGGCTCCAGGTGTATAAACTCGGCTTCGGGATGTATCGCCAGCAGCCCGTTCATATAGTCCTGCGACATGCCGCGCGGCGTTCCGATGAAGATGCCTGCCTTGCCGGAATAAAATTCCTTGTTCGTGTCTCCCCAGTTCAGGATCGCGTAGTCCTTCGTCATGGCTCCCTGCTTGTAAAGCTCGGACAGCATCGTAATAAACTCCCGGCGGCCTTCACCGATTATGCCCGGGATGTAGTTGCCCTGCGCATCCTGATGGTACCAGGCATCCGGGTCCCAATAGGGTCCCTGGTTAAAGTTTGGATTAATATCCTGGCCGATGGCAATCCCGTACGTGTCCTTTTTGCTGTTGCCGTCCGGATCTCCGTTCGTAAACGCCAGCGCCACCTCCTTTAGCTCCTCATAATTGGTCGGTGGTTTCAGGCCAAGCTTATCAAGCCAATCCTTGCGGATCACCGGTACCACCTGATACTTCGGGGCATATTGTGGAATCGCATAAATTTTGCCGTTTACTCGCATGGAGTCCCATATGTAATCGGGCACGGCCTTCAAGGTCGGATAATCGTTGATGTACGGCTCGAGGTCCAAAAACGCACCCTGCTTCGCAAACTTGTTGTAGCGGTTTTTCAAGTCGGTCGACATTAAACCGATCATATCCGGAATCTGACCTGATGCGAATACAGCGTTGATCTTTTCATCAAAAGCGGTGTTCGGTACAAAAACAGGCTTGTAGTCCACATTGAATTTCTCGTTGATCATGTCAATGCCGGGACTTGAAGTCGGCGGCGGATCGCCATACCGGAAATCGATTGCGGTAATCGAAAACTTTGGATCCGCCTGCGCCGGGCTCTTATCTCCCGAAGCCGGGGCTTTCGGCTGCTCCTCCGCTTTCGGCTGGCCGCCGCATGCAGCCAGGCTGATAGAGAGCAAGGCCGCCATTACTGCGGTAGGTCTGCGTTTCTTTAACATGAGCTTTCCCCCATTCATATCAATGTCGGAGTGTGACCTCCATCTATGATTCATTCGACAGCCGCCATGGTCCGGCCGTGCGAAGTCATCAACCTTTAACGGCGCCCAGCATGACGCCCTTGGCGAAGTGCTTCTGCAGGAACGGATACACGATCAGGATCGGCAGCGTCGCCATCAGAATGGCGGCCATCTGAATCGTCTCGGGCGGAGGCGGATTTTCGAGGAACATATTATCCCCCCCGAGCGTGCCTGTCGTTTCCCCCACCACCACAATCTGTCTCAGCACCACCTGAATCGTCCATTTGGACGGATCATTGATGTACAGAATCGGCGCAAAATAGTTGTTCCAGTGCGTAACTGCATAAAACAGGCTGAATGCCGCCAGTGCAGGTTTCGAGAGCGGCAGGATGATACGTCCGAAAATCTGCAGATCATTCGCGCCATCCACAATGCCTGCCTCGATCATGTCGCTTGGGATGTTCATGAAAAATTGGCGGATGACAATCAGGTTGAAGGGCGCAATGGCCACCGGCAGAATAAGTGACCAGATGGAATTAAGCAGTCCTGTTTCCTGCACGACCAGATAGGTCGGAATCATGCCGGCCGAGAACAGGAGCGCAAATACGACCATAAACATAACGGTACGCTGACCAACGATTGGACGGGACAAGGCGTATGCCATCGTCGCCGTAAAAAACAGATTGACGATGGTGCCAAGCACGGTAACCACCGAGGTGTTCAGCAGCGCCTGCCGGAACGTCCTGGAGGCCCAAATATATTCATAGGCGTCGGTCGTCCATTTAGACGGCCATAGCAGCAACTTGCTGCCCAAAAAATCCTCGAACGAGGAAAATGAAACCGAGAACAAATATACAAACGGAAACAGCATGACCGCGGATATGACAAGCAGCAGACTGATATTCACACCGTTAAACAAACGGTCCGCGATGGATTTTTGCTTCATGTGTCGATCTCCTCTCTGAAAGAATCGAATCGCTTAATATACGCCCTGCTCGCCAAAGCGCTTGGACAGCCTGTTGGCGGCCATAACCAGCACGAGACCAACCAGTCCCTTGAAAACGCCAACCGCGGTGGAGAAGCTGTAGTCCGAGTGTTGAATACCCTTGTAATACACAAAGGTGTCGAGCGTATTGCCGATATGCATGTTAAAGGCGTTCAGCTGAAGGAACACCTGCTCGAAGCCGATCTCCAGCACGTCACCGAGTCGTATGATCAGCATGATAATGATTGTGCTGCGGATGGCGGGCAGCGTAATATGCCAGATTTGGCGGAAGCGTCCAGCGCCGTCCATGACGGCTGCCTCGTACAGAGCCGGGTTAACGCCTGCGAGCGCCGCCAGGAAGATAATCGTCCCCCAGCCGGCTTCCTTCCATATGACCTCCAGCACCAGAAAGGCACGGAAATAATCGGGTTCGGTCAGAAAAGGAATCGTCTGCTGCAGACCGAACAGCTCGCGGAGCACATCGTTGACCAGACCTTCATTGCGGAAAAAGATCGTCACGATGCCGACCACCACGACCCAGGACAGAAAATGCGGCATGTAAACGATGGATTGCAGCCCTCTTTTCAGGAGCGGATTGGCCACCTCGTTCAGCATGATAGCCAGAAAGATCGGTGCCGGAAATGCGAACGCGATTTGCAGGAAGGAGATGGTCAGGGTATTCCAGATCACCTGGATCACCTCGGAGCTTTCGAAAATACGGGCAAAGTTCGCGAATCCGACCCAAGGACTCTCCGCAAATCCCCGGAACGGACTGTATTCTTTAAAGGCAAGTGATATGCCCAGCATGGGCAGATACCGGTACACGATAAAATAGAGCAGGCCCGGCAGCAGCAAGAGGTACAAATAACGGTCCCTCCACATACGAGTTCGAATTCGTTTCCATGCGCTCGTTTTGGCAGGAGTTGGTTTATTGATTTTCGAAGTCACGGTTTCCACATAGCTTCTCTCCCTTCAGCCTGACCACCTCTGCCGATGTTCATAAGATTCCATTCATAATAGCCGGGTGGCGTGGTTTGTTCGACTTCCACGCCGGCAGTTATCAGCTTCAGCTTGAAGAGAACTTCTACCGGATGAGGATTATGCACGAAGCAGGTTGAATCGCGGGCATCGGTGTATATGCTTAGAGGCAGTTCCGCCTCGAAAGCGATGTCCCCGCCGGACAGACGCTCCGCCTTCCACAAATGAAGCTTGCCGTCACCGGAGATGTGGGCGGTATCTCCCAGGAAGGTAATGCCCCGGTAGCGTGCTTCAGCCGCGTCAGCGCAGAACAGCCAGATATCCTCCGCCCTATTCTGCCTTACCACCGTCAAACCGTAGGTAAGGCTGCCGGCATTCTGTTCCTTTTGACGGATTTCCAGCCTTTCACCATATTGGAATCGCGGGTTGATCAGCGTGAGAAACCGCCGTCTTTTTCCCGTCGCGCCACCGACAGCAACATAAGGACCGTAGCTCTCCGCCCCTGTGTATTCACGGAGGGAAAGCATCTTCTCCTCGGGAAAGGGGAACATGAGCTGCAGAGCGGCCTTCTCCCCCTGGAATACAATGGAGTCACTTTCCAGGTTCTCGCCCGGGGCCTTGGGCTCATCACCGTCCAAGACCGCCGAGGTCGTATGAAACAGCAGTTCCGCCTCATCTGAATCCTGATGCAGTTCCACATCATCCACGACGACGTAATAAGCCGAATCGATATGTATGACAGATCGCTGGTAGCCTTTCAGCAGCCCCCCATAACTTTCGGTAGCGTCCCCGACAATCGCCTCGAATGACGGTAGCAGCAGTTCCTCCCGAAGATCGCCTCCTCCCAGGTGGAGCTGTCCCTGACCCTTGACGAGCAGCGAATTGTGTCCTACCGTGCCGGTAGTGTAATCCGCCTTCGGACCGGGTACATAATCCTGATAGCCAGGATTGGTCAGCAGCCATTCTCCGCCGACATTGATCACCAGATTGTTCTGGTCTCTGTGATTATGGTCCTTCGCCGAGCTGCTTGAGGCAAAGCACAGCAGATGATCCTCATCGCCCCATCCTGACCGCAGGGCGGCCCAGCCTACGCTCCGGAAGACCGCTGAAGCACATGCGCCGTACAGCTCCGACGGGCTCTTTGGGGAGGTCTCTTTCCGCAAATAAAGAAGCGAATTGTAATGTGCCGCTGCATGCTTCTGCAAGTACCACACCGCTGCCGGATGGCCGTAATGGGTAGCTGTCATGGCCATGAGGTATGTGATATCGAGCTTGGAAAACGAATCCGACAGATTCGGGAACGAGCTCTCCTCCCCCGGCGCCATCAGCCGAAAAAAACGCTCGGGAAGCTCTTCCCGTAAATACGGGTCCTGTACCAGGCTGTCATCGCCGCTGATTCTCCGGTAAAGATCCGCCGCCATCCAAGCATGTCGTGCTGCCACATTGTCGTACAGCAGCCCCTCTGTTTCGCCGGACACCCGTTTTCGTTCCAGATAGCTTTGAAGATAAGTAAGTCCGGCGTTTAAATATTTGGCGGCAAACGAGATCTCATCCATGATAGCCGCCGCACCGTACACCATCGCCACCTGCTTGGCTGCGACAATATTGTGCATATCGCTGCTTCCGATATCGATGGCCAGCGGCTGCAGTCCTTTTTCCAGAATGGCTTGGCGAATGGATCGCCGCTCATCCTCCGTTAGAAGACGGTGAATCGCATCATAGGCACTCGAAACGCCAAGCAGCAGGTGGGCGTTGCTCAGATTTCCTTCTGCACCCCGCTCGTCAAACTCATACCATTTACCGAAGGAAGTCAGGGACAACAGATGCTCCTTCACTCGCTCCGCATATTTTCTTTCATTCGTCACTAGGAAGGACGTGGACATGACGACCAGCCGATCCTCAATCGCTCTGGCATACATCGTCCAGAAGGGGAAGAAGGTATGTCCTTGCGGTTCGGGCGCCCGCTTCGGCTCTGTCAGAGGCAGCTCAACCTTCCACTGCTCCGATATGGACGGATACAGCACCTCGAAGCTTTCTTCCTCCACATAGGCGTCCGCTTTTGCCAAATATTCCTCCCATAGCCGAGATGCATCGATGATCCTCGAAGAACGGCCCTCGCCCGGCTTAATCCGTTCCCGAAATGCCTTGAGTTCTTCTTCCGAAAACAATATTCTCGGATGGTCCTGCAGCTTCATGACTGAATCCATACCTGCCGGCTGTACCCGCACCTTCCAGCTGCACGCTGATGGGCTATCGCCCTGGAAATATACGGATACCTCCGTCTCGCCCGGCTTCAGCCCGGTTATCAGACTTCCGTTCACCCCAAGTGTCTCCGGATCGCTGCAGGTAATTCTATACGCTGAATCCGATTGGGGTTCTAGTCTCCCGCAGGGCTCCGCTAGCATGAAGCTCAGCCGGTGCTCTTCCCCCGTCTCCAGCAGCGAGGGCTTTATAAATTCCGTTCGAAGCATTAATCTCAGCTCCTCCGTTAATAAGTGAGTTTCATACTGTACAACCGACCAAGAAAACGCTGTCATAATTAAATGGCGAACAATACCCAATGGAGGTCAATCTGCGTTTATACCCTTCTGGGCAACTCGCTTACTTTCGGCCTCTCATTTACATACATGTATATTACTTGTATTTTTAATGATCTGTCAATTCAAATTTTTGTCGTATTTACTCCATTGCGAAGGTGAAGCAGCACCAAATGTTCCAATTGGTGCTGCTTCTTTTGCAGTTCCGAACTAATTAACGGTAACTACGCATTCCGCCGTCTTGCTGCCGTCTAAAGTTGTAACGCTAATAACCGTCGTTCCCGGCTGCAGGCCTTTGACGACTCCGGTAGCGCTGACGGAGGCAACGGCGCTATTGCTGGAGGTCCACGTGACGTTCTTTACTGTTGCAAATGATGGATGAACCTCCGCTTTTAATTCGGCCGTTTGATCAACGGACAACTCCAGCGTGCTCGCGCTCAGACGCACCTCGGTAACCGCAGCTCTGTTATCCTCGATCACATGGCGCCAAAGCTCATTATTGGTCACAAAGTACAGGTTGCCCATGTTATCCCGCGACAACCAGGCAGCCTGGTTTCTCATGACGGTTAATGTTTTGTCGTCAGGATGGATGGAGAACAGCTTACCGCTCATCGTTCCATAGACGAGGCCGTCTTTCCCGATAACGAGGCTTGCATCTCTCCACTGTCCGCCCGCATCCGGAAACTTCTCGTCCTGATATATCACCTCTCCTGACGACGGATCATAGATGAACAACGTTCCCATGGCAAAGCCCCAGATGTTCCCGTCCGGACCTTCTATCAGCGAGGTGATAGCTCCTTTTCCTGGAACTGGCACGATCTCTTTTTCCTTTATTCCTCTCGCTATATCCCATACAAATAACTTCGCTTCATTTTCGGTCGGTGTGCTGCCGAGGCCTCCCCGGATGGAGCTGCCTGCATAAATCCTTCCTTCCTTGTAGGCTAGGGATACGATGCTCTGATTCGGCACGATCTGCGTATGAACCGACAAATTCTTGGTGGCCGGGTCATAAACACTGAAGGCTCCACCTAGCTTCCCGTAGTCCGGGACTGTACCGATGAACAGCATGTTTTCCGCTCCTAGCATGGCAAACGGACGATCCTGCAGATGCTCGGTTTTCAAATCAAACAGCTTGTTCACGGTTCGGTTGGTACCGGAGCTTCTCCACGGCTTGGTGGTATCATATTCAAAAATATTTGCGCCCGGATAGGTACCGAAGTACATTTTGTCTCCAATGGAAGTCATCCCTTCAGTCTGCCCGATCGAGTTGTTGGTGGAAAGGCCTGTGTCCGGATCATAAATGCCCATGCCGCCGGGAAGGAATCCGCCGGCATAGATTTTGCCGTCCGGCCCCTGCCCGGTAATATGCAAGTCGATCGGTTGCTTTGGCAGCGGCATAATGGCCTGCTTCAGCGTGCCACGCTCCAAATTGTATTTGATTACTTTGGCCGAATTATTTCCAGCAACGCCGATCAGCGTCGGACCTGGATAATCGGGATCATCAATCATAGCTGAGCCCCAGCCAATCACGTTGGAGACAAAATTGATTACTTCACTGCCTGTGTATATCTCTTCCACTTGGTTGGTCGACAGATCATAGCTTTTTAGAATGCCGCCGTAGGTAAAGTATACCTTCCCTTCGTGCGGCTCGGACACACCTCTGGAGTGGATAAGCTCATCGTCTTTAATTACCGCACCGGTGATTTTGTCCAACACGATCATCTTGTAGCCTGGGTCCATCTTCAGGAACAGCTTATCACCGGCGATGTTCAGATCATAAGTGCTCGTCAGATTATACTGTGCCGGCATGATGTTGGTCTTCTGATCGGTGTTCAGATCATGGCGAATGAGGTAGTTTTTCGTTCCGCCGCCTCCGACGTACAACATGTTCTCTTCCTTGTCGTATGCCACGCTCCGCGGATAAATCTGGCCAGGCACCGGATTGCCGAAATTCGTAAAGCCTTTTACCGGGTCATATTCAAACACCGAACCTGACGGATAGACACCGCCGTAGATTTTGCCGTCCACTCCCGGGGTCAGCTCGAAAAACTGAGTGGTTGGGCTGGCCGTGCCCTCGGCCGGGTCTCCCAGATTGACGATCGTATCGGTAGACGGATCATACCGGTAAAGTGAAGCGGTGCCGTAGGAACCGAGATAAACCATGCCGTCCGTAGCTACGGCCATCCCCCAGGCTCCGGTTGCCCCCGGCAGATCGATCGCCTGTATCGTCTCCTCGGTCTGAATATCGACGACAACGAGCTGGGCCGGATCGCCGACCTGAACCATATAAGCGACATCGCGTCCGTTTTCTTTTCCGAATACAGCCCGCATGACATAGTTGTTATACACCTGGATGCCCAGATTTTGATAGGCAGGAACGACTTCCACCGATTCCTCGTCTTCAGCCAGCACATCACCGCTTTCGCTGTCGATCAGCCGGTAGCTGAAGGTGTACGAACCGATTTTCGAAAATTTGACGCTCCAATCCTTGGTGGAATGGTAATCTGCTGGCAGTTCGAAGCCCGGCCTGCCGTACTCCCCGTTGTTCAGTATCGACTGATAGTGTCCCTCTTCGTCCTGAACGGTGAAGATCATATCTCCTTCTCCTTGGGTCTTGGAAACCTGCAGATAGGCACGCTTAATGCCTTCTGTTTCGCGGGCTTTCGTGGAGATCGTGACGGGCATAGACAGGTTTTCCCCTACGCCAGCCTGATCCAGATCCATGATCTCGATCTGATACTGCGATTGGCCCGAGGTCACATTCACCTTCTTCGCCGTGGCAGCAACCACCGTTTCATCCCGGCTGATGACTTTATAGGTCACGACATATTCTCCCGGCTGATCGAACTCTACCGTCCAGTTCGAGGTGTTAGAATATTGCGGAGGCAGTCGGAATCCCTCTTTATGCAATTTTGAACGGTCAGTGAAGGATACCTCCCCAGCTCCTGGAACCTCGGCAGAACTATAAACCGCGTGCCCCGGCCCGCTTGTATCCACTTCAAAATAAACATTTCCATAGGTTGCAGAGGCCGTCTCATAAGTGGCAAGCGTCACGGTGTAATCAACCAGGTTACCTACATCAACCGTGTCCGGCAGCGTTAGGTCCAGACCGTACGACGAGTGTGCGGGCTTAGTGCTCCCCTCAGCATCGGCGCCCGCCGGCATAAACAGCTGGGGAAAAATCATTGCGAAAGCAAGGGTCCACGTCCAACCTTTGGATCGAAACAATCTGAGCTTCATTTCATCAATTCTCTCCTTTGGCTAAATCAAATGGTAGCGCTTTCAATCCTGAAAACATAACTTTCCTTTCTGCTCTCCTGATATGTATGTGCTATCCCCCTCCTTATCGGATACATGTATTTAACATGTATTTTATGTTCATAAGTTACCACGTATCAAGGGGCAGCGTCAACGCCTGATTCGCTGCTTTTCCTTTCATCCCAATATGGTTATCTCTTTCTATTTACCTCATTTTCAGGATGAGGACTTGGTTTCAAAAACAAAAAGCCGCTAATTTAGCGACTTTCGAATGATATTTGATTCGTTCTTGTCTCTCGACAGCTACTTTAAGCTATACGATTTTCTCCTCCTCCTCTACAGCAATTACCTCCCTTGCTGCTTCTATGAAAGATAATATGATAGGTGAAAGCCACTTATCTTTATGCCATGACATTTGTGTATACACGTGCAAGTCCGGAATCTGCCATGGAAGGGCAACAAGTACGCCCCGTTCAACTTCGGCTTCCGCGACGATCTCAGGAAGAAAGGCAATGCCGATTCCCGTAATTGCGCATTGTTTAATGGCTTCGGCACTTTGAAACTCTAAATAAGTAATACTATCAATGCCCTCTTTCTCAAACGACCGGTCAAACATGGTTCGATAGGGACAACCCTTTTCATTCGTCAGAAACACTTCTCCGTGAAAATCTTCCAGCTGCAGCACAGTGCGTTTTGCAAGCGGGTGGTTCGGAGCGGCGAATAATCGGAAAGTTTCTTCCACCAACGGCTCCACCGCAAGTCCGCTTGAGCGAATAGGTTCGTCCAACATAAAGACGACATCCGCGGTTCCCTCAAAGAGCGTTTGCTTGAGTTCCTGATTGGGAACGGAGCGGAAGATGAGGCGCACGCCCGGATGGCTCGAACGAAAACGTTGAAAGACAACGGGAAGCCGATAGGCGCAAAGAACTTCGTTAGCGCTAATCGTTAGAGTGCCGCTTAAGTTATCATTGTCATGTACGACGCTGCGTGCTTCGTCCAATTTGTTTAGCACCCCTTCGACTTGAGTCAAAAAACGCTTACCCGCAGTCGTCAGAACGAGCTGCTTGCCCAAGCGGTCAAAGAGACGAACACCAAGTTCATCCTCCAATGCTTTCATTTGCATCGTGACGTTGGAGGGGACATAGTTCAGCACTTCCGCAGCCCGACTAAAATTTAAAGTTGTGGCAACCGTGCGGAACGTGTTCAGTTGGCGCAATTCCATCATACGATCCCCCTTTTACCTTTTTACCTTTTTACCTTCAAAATTATTGAATATTGCTTTGAAATCCATTCACTTTTATTGAGAGTATCACGGAACTATACTAACAACAAGAACTACATTTTAAATATATGGTTTCATTTTGAAGGGAGTAAACAATACGATGGATTATGAGATTTTTAATTTGGGTGACGTTACCTTGCAATCCGGAGTGACGTTACCGAACGCTTTTCTTGCTTATAAGACATATGGACAATTGAACGAGAAGAAAGATAATGTCATCGTCTATCCAACGGCTTTTGGCGACCACCATGTTCAGAATGAGTGGTTGATTGGAAACGATATGGCACTAGATCCGAGAGAATACTTCATTATCGTTCCAAATCTGCTGGGCAACGGATTATCTTCGTCACCCAGCAACACGCCTCCCCCATTCGACCGGGCTAATTTTCCGCAGGTAACCATCTATGACAACGTTAAGTTCCAGCATCGGCTGGTCACCGAAAAATTCGGGATTCATAAGATTGCACTCGTCGTTGGATGGTCCATGGGAGGCATTCAAGCATTCCAGTGGGGAGCAAGTTATCCAGACATGGTGGAACGAATTGCCCCCTTCGCCGGTGTTGCAAAGACTTGGCCTCAAACGTATGTCGTCTTGGAAGGGATGAAAGCTGCACTCATAGCTGCAGTCGGCTCCAATACAAGTAAACTAGACCAGTTGACTTCTGCAGACATGCGTGCCGTTGGCCGTGTCTATGCGGGATGGGGAGTATCTCAAGCGTTTTACAGAAAGGAAATTTATCGTGAGCTAGGATTTGACGCATTGCCGGATTTTGTGGCTGGTTTTTGGGAGGAAAGCTTTATGCAGATGGATCCGCACAATGTCCTGGCCATGTTATGGACAGGACAGCATGCAGATATTAGTGCAAACCCCTCTTATAACGGAGATTTCGATAAGGCGCTCAGAAGCATCAAAGCACTTGCGTGTGTGATGCCAGGGAGTACGGATCTTTTCTGCACGGCGGACGATAACGAATACGAGGCTAAGCTTATTCCTCATGCTGTGTTTAATCCGATCGAGTCGATCTGGGGACATTTTGCTGGTCGCGGTATCAACCAAGCCGATAATAAATGTATTGATGACAACCTTAAACGCTTGTTGGCGCTTAGTACAAACGGATAGATCATCACTCGATACTACAAAATATCAATTCATTTCTCAAACTTTATTTTCTAAGTATGGTTGAAACATGGCTCTCGTCTGTCATAACTCTCATGAAGTAACGACCCTGCACGATCGTAATATGAGGTCACCAGAACTTGCTGGTTGACCTCTTTTTTTGTAGTGTCCTTTCACGTTCGTAATAAAAGCCATGCCTGAGGCAGGCCAAGCCAAAAACCCGAAGCTGGCATTACGATAGCGCCGGTCAAGCAGACACTTAGCAGCATCCAACCGAGAACTGCGGGAGGAACGATCCCCTTCTTTTTAATCAGCCAATCCACCATATAGCCAAGCAACATTAGCAGAAATCCAAACATCGTGAACCAGAACGCGGTTCCACGATCCCACTGATCATCCGCCACTGTACCCCACAAGCCTTCAGTGATGAGGGGGTGTAATTGACTTGCGTATGCAAAAAGTCCATAAATCACATGCAGTAACCCGGTTAACATAAGCATCAGGCCAACATGGCGCTTTGCCCCACCTACCATATTGTTCCCTCCTTTTCTTCATAGCGATCAAGGCGCTGACGCCGAGGATCCAGTCGATGTGCTGAACTGTATGAATCCCGGCACGATCCGTCTGATTTCTGCGTCAGGGAATAGTGATCTCCTAATTCGCAAACGGCCTGACCAATGTCCGTTGGGTCAGAATGCCATGAACCAACGCCACTCCGATTCCTATGATCCGCGCCACTATTAATGCTATGTCATGCCAATTCAACTCAATACGTATCAGCAGCCGCAGCGGTCATTGCATATTTAGTACGATTTCGTAATAAATAATAAAAATAAAGTGTCGAACTGGAAAAAAGTCACTGCTAGATCTTGGAATTTACCCGATGATAGCTCTCGATACCGGTCCTCGAACGTAGCGGCGCCCCCATTCCATCCGGCGACTTCTTTTTAGTACGAACTCGTAGTAAGTGGCTGTATCAAATTTAATACGTTTTCGTAGCAATGTCAAGATGCAAATGCCGTAGTTATTTTGTGAATAAACTCTTTGCGACCATTTCATTCGTCTCTAGGTTAATTGCTGCGCTATCTCCCAGACATGTCCTGCCGGATCCATGAAGGCAGCAGTGCGTACTCCCCAAGGCCGGTCCATTGGACCGTTAAGTAGAGTTACGCCATGTGGTTTCAATTCATCACACACTGCATCTACATCATCCACCCGGATGGTAAACTGGAAACGAGATCCGGAATCTCGGTTTGCGACTGTTCCAGGATGGATCAGAGCATATGCTTCAGAAATATCCAGGAGATTTATGCTCATATTTCCGAAGTTGAATACCGCAGAAACAGCGTCTTCATATACGACGGATAATCCGAATACTTCTTGATAGAACGCCCTCACTCTTTGCAAATCCTCTACAAATAAAGTTATCACATCCATATTCAAGGATCCTAAAGTTTTCATACATATCCCCCTTCACATTAAAATTAAAACTCAAGTTTTAGATCCAGTTCGGCCTTCTGCCGTAAGTGATGGCGGAAATGCATACCGACCAAATCGAACCACTCCCGTGCGTTGAGCCACCCAAATCCCTCATGTCTGACTTTATAATTTGGGTTTATTGCATTTAAGTTTTCCTCCCATTCATACATTCTCTGAAGCACCGTATCGAGTCCGCGAATGAGATCATCCACGGTTTCCGAATTACTTGGGGTATTCTCAGGCCCATCCGGTAATCTGATTTTTATCGGAGGAAATGAACCGGCGCAAAACAATTGATAACCAGCCTCTGTCTTTCCTTGCAGTTGCTCTTCACTCATGGACGCACATCTTTGCACTTGGTCAAGGTAATCGAGAGCAGTGAGGATCATATGGTCATACATTTGGCCGAGTGACCATACGCCTTGATCAGATACATGTCTTAATTGGTCGATGGAATACTGCTGCAGATTGATCTTGTATAAATCGATTAGTTCCGAATAATTCAATTGCCTCACCTTTCCATCATGTCAAATCAACTCATTCTCATCCTATTACAGTAGAGTATTGGATATTTCTTTTTATTTGCTATTTTGTCTTACTTTTCAGAGTCAAGCAATTTCACAATTCAGGCATGGCTCATAATAGTATATGTATCCTTTAATATTGGAAATTAATTACTGGGCAGTTGGATGTCATGCCAACCGCTTACATCACATTGGCCATATTCATTATCGCCTACAGCCACCACCGTGCCGTCCGATTTTATTCCAACCCACAGCCGTCACCGTACCGTCCGATCTTAGGCCGATGGTGTGATGACTACCCGCCGCTATCGCCATAGTATCGCGCCAGCCGCTTACATCGCATTGGCCATGCTTATTCAAACCCGCAGCCACCACCGTGCCGTCCGACTTAAGCCCGACAGTATGAAGGTACCCTGCCTCAGCTGCCACAATGTCGCGCCAGCCGCTTACATTACATTGGCCATAACGATTGTTACCCACAGTTGTCAGCATTCCATTCGAATTAAGCCCGACGGTATGCCAGTCACCAGCCGCAACCGCAACCATATCACGCCAGCCGCTCACATTGCATTGGCCTTCATGATCTCGACCCACAGCCACCACCGTGCCATCCGATTTAAGCCCGACGGTTCGACGCCAACCCGCCGCAACCGCCACGATGTCACGCCAGTCGTTTACATTGCATTGGTCATGCTTGTTCCAACCCACAGCTGCCACGGTGCCGTCCGATCTAAGCCCGACGGTATGAGCATTACCTGTATTCGTCGCCATATGAACATTCCCCGCCGCTACCGCAACCATATCTCGCCAGCCGCTTACATCACATTGGCCATATTTATTATCCCCTACAGCTGTTACCGTACCGTCCGAATTAAGTCCTACGGTATGACGGCAACCCGCTGCTATGATATCTTTCGGAATTGCCCATACCTTGCTAAACCCAAGTTCACCCTTTTCCATTAAGCTCTCCTCCTCGTTTGTTCTTGCTAACTTCGATCATACAACATTCATGCAAGTACTCGTTTGATATACCCATAATCCTTGTGGGGATGGCTGTAAATCTCATAATGTTGTCATCATACTTCAGAGTTTGACTTTAAGGAAGGTGTAGCCAATGGGACAAAATACCTTTATACCGAAACCAATTTCCAAAGGACTTCTCGTTAGCACCACCGCATTGAGAAGATATGAAGATCTAAGTTTGGTGCCGGGCGTACCTCGGACAACCAGTAATAGAAGATATTATACACCTTAGCTCCCGAACTGAATTGCTTGCGTTAGAGTTAACTTTAAGGTTTATACTTATTCCTCACCATGAAATGATTGGAGGAATAAATGATATGGCAGAAAAACAAACGGCTGGACGTAATTTACTCGGTGAGTTTGCGCCCAAATTCGCTCAACTCAATGATGACGTCTTATTTGGTGAGGGATGGTCCAGAGAAGAGGAGTTATCCCCTCGTCATCGAAGTATAACTCGTTATAAAAAGAATGCATCGAACCTATGGGTCTGCTGCATTTTTTCGGGATCAGCAAATTGACATCCATACAAACCTTATGATACTATCCTTCCTATTCATAGAGTTAACTCGAAGTCTATAGTAGTTATAAGGAGAGATATGATGAAGACATATTCGATCAGTGAAGCAGCAAAGGAATTAAATGTCACTGCTTATACGCTGCGTTACTATGACAAGGAAGGACTTATGCCTTTTGTTGAACGCACGGCAAGCGGCCAACGTTTGTTTAAAGAATCCGATCTTGCCGCTTTAAAGGTAATTGAATGTTTAAAATCCACAGGTATGCAAATCAAGGAAATAAAGACCTTCATAGATTGGGTGATGGATGGAGATGCCACATTGCAGCAAAGATTTGACATGTTTATGGAACGAAAAGCTATAGTGGAAAAACAGATGGAAGAACTAAAACAAACAATGGAACTAGTCGAGCATAAATGCTTATACTACAAAACGGCATTAGAAGCCGGAACTGAAGATATTCATATAAACAATAAAATAGAAATTCCTATTTCTAACTAAAGATGAGCCTCCTGTAATTTAGATGATAAATACGGGTGGCTCTTTCTTTTGTTTCTTATACGTTAGCCGATCTCTAAATTGTTAAAATCCTCTCTTGCTTTAGAGTTAACTCTATGGTTTACACTCAATTTATACTCAAAGGAGGAATCGAGATGACGATTGAAAACAAAGTAGTTATAATCACTGGAGCTTCTTCCGGAATTGGAGAAGCTACTGCAAAATTATTGGCAAGCAAGGGTGCCAGAATTGTTATGGGCGCACGCCGCGAAGACAAATTAAAAGCCTTGGCTGAGGAAATTCAAAAAGCTGGTGGACATGCTGCTTATCGTGTAACAGATGTTGTCAATCCAGATGATAGTCATAAACTTGTTCAGCTAGCTAAAGACACTTTTGGCGGTGTCGATGTAATCTTCTTGAACGCTGGACTAATGCCTAATTCCCCCCTTTCCGAATTAAAAACAAACGAGTGGCACCAGATGGTTGACGTTAATATTAAAGGTGTATTGAATGGTATCGCCGCAGTATTGCCAACATTCACATCGCAAAAGTCTGGACATATCATCACTACTTCATCCGTGGCCGGGCTCAAAGCTTACCCAGGCGGTGCGGTTTATGGTGCAACAAAGTGGGCTGTTCGGGATTTGATGGAAGTGTTGCGCATGGAATCAGCCCAAGAAGGTACGAACATCCGCACAGCAACGATATATCCCGCGGCGATCCACACGGAATTGCTGGATACAATTACGGATAAAAATATTTCTGAAGGTATGACTGCGTTATACGAACAATATGGCATTTCACCTGATCGAGTAGCCAATGTTGTCGCATTCGCGATTGATCAGCCAGAAGATACAAACGTTAATGAATTTACAATTGGACCAACAAAGCAACCTTGGTAACACTCATAAGATAAAGCAAAGAGCTATTCAGCTACTAAAAGATCAGGCTGTCGAGATAACCTCGGCAGCCTTGTTTTATGTTCATAATAAAAAGACCCTCAAAGAGAGCCTTTTTTAGGTTAATGCTAAGAATGTTGATTAAGGATGATTCAGCTAACACCTCTACTCTGCAATTGTTGTAGCGGGTTTCTCACTTAATTATTCTTCAAACAACTTCTCGCCACGATGGAGCCGCCATGCAATTTTAGCCGTATGCGGCGTCTCACGGGAAGTCGGAGCATGCGACGCCAAATAACGGGTAACCGCAAGGATCAGCGTTTCGCGGGCCCTCTCTGCGAACGGTCCAGACTCGGAAGCCCAGTGGTCATATTCCGCCACGGCCGCCTCGTACATCTGGAAGGTGTGGAATTCTGCATCCTCTCGAAGGAGCGCATGACCCAATACGTTGAATAAAGGTTCTGGCTTTCCGCCGCTGCGCAGATAACGGATCACCCATGCCGCCGCCGGCGCCACTTGCTGCTGCTTGTTGAGAATCTCAAGCAGCTCGGCGGGCTGCGGTACTTCCTCTGTTGCACCCATTGCATCTGGTCTCGGTGCAGCAGGGACGTTCAAAAACCGGTCGAGGTAAATCGTAGCCGCAGTATGGAAAATACCGCGAACCAGCCATAAATCAGCGGAGCGGATCAAACCTTCGTGAACGGCGTGAGCATGCGTAAAGGTGTGCAGCACCGAGATCCAGTCCCCGAAATCGTTATGCGTATGGAAACGGACGATCCGTTCTGAAGCAGCCAATGCGGCAATTTGCGAGATACGCACTGCAGAGGCGCCCCCCGAGTAAAGCATCCTTCAACATGTGTACTGTCCGAAGCGGATCATCGCCAAGCAGCGCTTGAAACAGCGCCTCGTCATCGATGCCAGAGCCCCCGCTTCCCGTTGAAACGCCTTTTTGGGACAGCTCCTCAAACGCTTCCTTTATCGGCTGAACCAAATTGACCGGGGACTGCCAGCTATGAAGCTCTTCGCTCCGCGATGCGTTCCCGAACATCGGAACGAGTGAAGCGAGTACATATTGGTGCTGCTCGTGCCCAACGTACTTCAAGCTCTCAAATGCCTTATTATGGAAGTCTAGCGTATGGCCTCCATTAATATAAAAATGATCCGTCGCCGCCATGCTCATCATAGAGAATAATCGCTTCTTATCGGTTCCCGCTTGCACGGCAGTCAGCAGTACCCGTTCCGCACCGCGCGTATCCCGAACCTCAATGCAATCGCGATACCATCCCGTCAACCGTTCTTCGGATACGCCTGCATCCGGAAGTGGATCGAGTAAGAATCGCGTTCCGCCACCGGCTGATTCGCGCGCCGTGTGCAGGAGTCCTTGAAACAACGCAAGGATCCGGCCTTGTTTATCGAGCTTTGGCAGGACGTTGGCCATCGCTGTCAAAATCGTTAATCCAGAGCCCCACCCTTGCCTGCGCTGTTTGACCCCAAATTCGATCCCAATCGCGGCAATTTCCGTATCTGGAACGCCCGCCTCCATTAATCCGACTATGGCCTTGGCTATGACAAGTCCGATATTTTGCTCAAGGCCGCTCAGAAGTCGGTCTTTATACAGCTGTACTTGATTGCTGTTCCTGGATTTTGGGTTGACCCATATCAAACTGTCTTGAACGGTTATATCGTGTACCGGTACATCGTCCGCCCAAGGATCCAGCGTTCCGCCGCTGCATACATCAAACCGGGCATGATGCCAATGGCATGTCAAAATTCCGTTGCATAAACTTCCCATGTGGAGCGGAAAACCGAGGTGAGGGCACCGGTTGTCAAGCGCGTGCACTTCATCCTCGTGATAAAATACTACGATGCCCCCCTTAATCAGCTTCGGTCCTTCTCGAAGATCATCCACTGTACCCGCCTGAATCCAACCATTCATGAAAACGCCTCCATTTTCAATATCATGCGAATTCCTTGCATATAGAATATCTTATTTCCAAAACTTTTGAAACATGTATGTTTAAAAAGTGAATAAAAATCGATTACTAGGAATGTTTTGTAGGATGATACACGGAGTTCCTCAGAAATATGGATACAGAACTTAGAATCAAAAATAGAATTCCCCCAAAGACAACGTATTGGGTTCCTAATCTTGATATAAATAGTCCACACACTGTGGCTCCAATGGTTGTTCCTAAATTTGTGGATGTCAAGAATATACCATTAGCAAACTCGGGAGCCTCGGGAGCTGTGGACGTAATCCAGTATTGATTGATGTTAGCTCCTATTCCGGCCAAAATTCCCCAGAGTAAAATGATTAGGTACATTGGTACACTAAAGCGTCCCAAGAAGAACAAGATGAGATATATTGCTCCTAACGCAAAAGGAAAAATGACCACAGATTTAATGGCATTTTTAGTAAGCAGCTTCCCAGCTAGAATGTTTCCTACAATATTAGCCCCTCCGTATATCAGTAACATTAGGCTAATCGTGTTCCAACTCATCATCGTAATATTTTCAAGATACTCCGAAAGGTAACTGTAAACACCGAATACGGCTCCATTCATGAAAATGACGGCGGCAATGGAGTGCCATGTAATTGATCTTTTTAGTACACTTAATTGTGCTCCGTAAGAAAGTTTTTCACCAACAGGCATAGATGGTACAAAGAGGAGTGTTGCAATAAAAACCACCGCATTTACTATCGCAAAGAATAACATCGCCATTCCTAACGAGGTAGCGTTCGCTATTACGCTAGTTATAGGAACTCCAAGTACCATTCCTGCGGATACTCCAATAAATACCTTGGATACAGCTTTTGGCGCATCTTCCTTGCTAACCGATGCAGCAGCAACTGTAAAAGCCAATGAAACATAAACAGGATGAAAGAATGCTGGAACCACACGAGCAATTAATAATATTGTAAAGTTTGATGTGATTGCGGAGACAACGTTACCCAGAAAAAAAATACCGAGTACAAGCAGCATGACCTTCTTACGATTCATGCCAGAAAACAATAAAGGCAAGGTTGGACCAGATATTGCAACAGCAAGTGCAAAGAGACTTACGATCAACCCCGCTTTGGTTATACTGACATTAAAGTCATCCGCAATTAACGGCATGATCCCAATAACGCCCATTTCGGTATTTAGAATACCGAAAACCCCAAAAGTCAAAATGAATATAAGCAAATTTGTTCGTACGGATTTCATATTTGTCTCCTATCTTCATTTGTCCAAAAACCGGGTTAAGGAATACTTCCCCGACCCGGTTTTACGGAGCATTGCTACGACTGACCTTGTATAGCCAAGTTCTCTAATTCGATCAGCCTATCGTTACGGAAACTATACTTCCTCGTACGACATAGACGTCGAGATGTCTCTGTAGTGGTTTACTTGATCTTGGAGGTCGGCAATCTTGTGCTCTGCGATGCTAACGGCATCAGAGCCGGCGATAAAGCGACGTGGAGGCTGTACATTTTCTGAGATTTTGATTAGTGCCTCGGCGAGCTTGACCGGGTCTCCGGCCTGTTTGCCATTCTGGGCATTATAAGCATCTTGGTTTCTTGCTCTGCGGTCGGAGTAGTCTTCAATCGAAGGATTTGCGTAGGTTGCCGACTCCTTCGTAAGGAATTCGGTGCGGAACATCCCCGGGTTAACAATCGTGGTATGGATGCCGAACGGCGAGACCTCGGGCTGCAGCGACTCCATCCATCCCTCGAGACCGAATTTAGACGCGGCGTAAGCGGAATTAAACTCGAATCCGGAAATACCGGCACCTGAAGAGATCGAGATGATGTGACCGGAACGCTGCTTGCGCATCACCGGCAATACAGCACGGGTAACGATCATTGGGCCGATCAGGACCGTCCTTAGTTGCGACTCGATTTGGTCAAGGGTCAGCTCCTCAAAGAAGCCCCCATAAAAGTTTGCTGCATTATTGATGAGCACGTCGATCGTTCCGAAGCGCTCCACCGCCTCCTTAACTGCTCTCTCAGCATCTAAAGGGTTCGTAACATCCAGTTTGGCAACAAGCAGGTTTTCAGCGTCACCAATAGCCTTTGCCACCGCTTCTTTATTACGACCGGTCGCAACAACCTTGTGTCCAGCAGCCAAGGCCGCTCTGACGAAATCCACACCCATTCCGCGCCCTGCACCAGTGATAACCCAAACTTTACTAGTAGACATATTTTCTTCCTCCCTTGTAATCAATCTCTCTCTTTTTATGCTACCTTTCTCCGATGCTGCTCCCCTCCAATATGACAGATATCAGTTTTTACACTGTTGCAGGAATCAACCATGCAGCATGGGAAGTAACAAACAAAGATTGCCAACAGCCTCCGGTTACCTTGTTTATTTATTTTAACGTTCTTTATACGCATAGCAAATACTCATATCTTATATCTAGATATGCTTGATAAGCATTTCTGAAGCGTTTATTGTTAAGACTTAAGGAGGAGTATGAATGGATGTTAGAGTTTTGCGTTATTTTCTAACGGTTGCAAGTGAAGGAAGTATTACGGGTGCCGCTAACTTTTTGCATCTTACACAGCCAACCTTGTCAAGGCAATTAAAAGATCTCGAACAAGAGTTAGGAAAAAAACTATTTATTCGTAGTAGTCACAATATCATGCTCACAGATGAAGGAATGCTGTTAAGAAAGAGAGCAGAGGAAATCGTTGATATGGTCGATAGATTAGCGGCAGAATTTAGATCCATGGAAGAAACAATAAGTGGTGATGTTTATATAGGCGGTGGGGAAACAGACGCCATGAAGCAGATTGCACGGGTAGTAAGAGACTTGCAGTCAAGCTATCCAAATATACGGTATCACCTCTACAGCGGAAACGAAGATGATGTAACTGAACGGCTTGACAAGGGACTGCTTGAATTTGGTATTTTAATTCAACCAGCTGATTTATCAAAATACAATTATATCAATATTCCCGCCAAGGATGTTTGGGGCGTTGTTATGAGGAAAGACAGTCCTCTTGCTTTCAAAGATACCATTCAGCCAGCAGATTTATTACATGTTCCGCTAATCTGTTCAAGACAGGCTATGAAACAGACATTTTCTAAAAATGAATTTGCGGCTTGGTTTGGTGACGGTTTTGATAAATTAAACGTCGTAACTACATATAACCTTGCATATAATGCTGCCATTATGGTTGAAGAAGGCATTGGTTATGCAATAACGCTTGATAAAATAGTGAATACGTCTAGTGATAGCAGCCTTTGCTTTAGACCGCTAGAGCCAAGGCTTGAATCTGGCTTAAATATGGTTTGGAAAAAACATCAGGTCTTTTCGTCAGCTGCCGATTTGTTTTTAAAAGAAATTCAAGCGAAATTCAGAAATTTATTATCAGATACGTAGAGAGACCTTTCTCGGGAAGGCAGATTACTGCCCTCCCTTCACATTACTTGAGAATTTGTCGTGAAAGTCACTTCTCCACAATCTGAATTAAGTTACCGCAGGTATCCGTCGAAGACTGCTATTGTAAGCTCGCCCATTTTTGTCGGCTCCATAGTAAACTTTACGCCTTGTTCCAATAATCGTTTATACTCTTTATTAATATCTGCAACGCCAAACATGGTTGCTGGGATGCCATCTGACTCTAAACAGAAAAAACCATACATTCGTCAGAAGAAAGAGGCTGGTCTTGAGACAGCCTCTTTCTTGTAGCTTATATGGAGTGATATTCATACATCGCCTCGGTAACCGAGGTTCGCTTCGCCGGTATTCCCTTCAACATGTTCCCCGGAATAATTCGAACATCCTTACTGTCAATCGGACCTAAATTCATTAGGAATCGCTTTGAACCGTAGATAACGAAACGAGGACCGGACCGGCAAATTCCGAAGCTTCCTCGCCTTTTGGATTGTGAAGACGGAACAGGAAAGCGTCGCCTGTTTCAGACTTCCACACCATATAATCGTTTATCCCTTTACTACTCGATGTTTGAAGATAAAGTTCTGCGGAACCCAGCGGATGCTCAACAAGCTCTCCGCTAAAATCGGATACTTCGCCACGCTCATCCAATTCCTTGTTTCCTTCAGTTTTAAGCTGCGTTAAGTCATAATTTGCAGGCAGCGCTTCAATGGTGACCTCGTATTCCGGATTGCCGCTAAGAAACAGACGTCCTTTGTCAGCGTCGAAAGCAAACGTTTCGAATACGTATAAGGAAAAGCCTTTGCCTTGATGCAAGGTGGCTGGAAGTGACTGGTTGCCCTCACCCGTCATCAAATCAAAGTTCTCGTTCTGGGGACGCACCACTTTGGGTGCTTGCTCGTTATCAGTTTCAGGAACCGTGACCTCTTCATTGGCCGGTGTCGATATTTCAGGACTGGCGGATGGCTCAGCCGTTCCTGAACATGCCGTGAGCGATAGAACCATGACGAACATCGAAATTTTTATGAATGCAGAGAGTCTTGGATTCACATTAGTTCACCCTTTCTGTATTTCGTTCATACGCTTCATGTCTGCAATGGATGATCACACAGCCACTGATTTCACGATATTTGCAATCGGTTTAAGTCCAGAATATCGAGCAATGCATTCAAATTGTCGGCTCTCCCCCTTTTCTTAGATAACGTGACTGCTCCATGTAAAGTTACAGATCTGTCTGCAATGAGGCGGATCTCATTTTCATTAAGTCTCCACGAGATTACCCAGCAATAACTCCCATCTTTATCCTTCTGATGCCTAATTATTGCTCGTCGTTAAGGTATGCGCGGATGACAATGTCTTGGTCGTGATTGCCGAATCCGGCTCCATAAAGCGTCAATCCCCCTGCGTTAACCGCATGCTCATCAACCGCGAAACGAAGCGTCCAGAACGGTTCCCACAGCTTGATATCCCCGAGGGTCACCTCCGACATTCGTTCATTATCCATGTACGTACCCGATGCATCAATCCGGATCGTCTTCAACAACCCGTATTGATTCACGTTTCGATGCCACCAATCAGGTGTTAATCTCCCTCGCGCCGCTCTTCCGAAATCAGCCGGACTTGTCCATGTCCCAAGAGGGATCCCGTTGAATGTAAAATCAATATCCGATGGCCAATGGTCTCTTAAACCTGGAGCTTCCGAAGCAATTTCCATGGAGATTTCAATGTATTCGGCGGATTGATCGGCTAGCAAAAAGTTAGGCATTTTGTACTCAACATAGCCCCACCCAAACCACAGAATGGCGGCGTGTACCCGTTCGGGGTCGAGAAAGTACCGCGGGTCGTCCCACACTCCGATTTCTTTCTCGCGCGTACCAAGCCCGCAAGTCGGATGGACCTCAAAAGCGGTGTAATGACCGACTGAAATACGCTGCTCCCTAATCTTCGCGGGTTGGCTGGCAAAAGGCAGCTCAATCTCGACGGTTTTTGGTTTGAGGAAACACATTTTGTGCGTTCCCCCGCCCTGCCGAACCCTGCGACTTCCGATGAGTCCGGCTTGTTCGAGTTTCCGGATGTGCATCGTGACGATCGATGGACTGAGCTCCAATCGATTGGCAATATCCTTCACATTCATTTCCTGATCGGCAACGAGACGCATGATGTTCCATCTGACCTCGCTGGCTAACGCTTCGTATAACGGCATGAATTTCGGTTCCCCGTTTGCTTTGATGATCATCATAATCTCCTCGTATCTGTTGAAATCACATATATATTAATTTAATAGAATTAACATGAATCTTCAAACCAAATCCATTGCAAGACTTTAACCCGTGGTGTTTAATTTCCTTAGCTGCTGCTAATCACTTTAGATTTATATACATGTGAATTTATGAAAGAGGTGGACCGATGATATACCATAACCCGGTCATTAAAGGATTTTATCCTGACCCCAGTGTATGCAAAGTAGAAGATACTTATTATTTAGTATGCAGTTCCTTTCAGTACTTCCCTGGTGTTCCGATTTTTGAGAGCAAAGATCTGATTAACTGGAAGCAAATCGGTCATTGCCTAACCAGAGTGAGTCAGATTCAGCTCGGAAAGGTAAGCAGTTCCGGCGGGGTTTTCGCCCCCACGATACGGCACCACAACGGGAGATTCTACATGACCACGACCAACGACACCACGCGTCAAAATTTCTATGTATGGACGGACGATATTTACGGTGAATGGTCCGAACCGATTGATGTGGATCAAGGGGGGATCGATCCCGATTTGTATTTTGAAGACGGAAAAGTCTTCTTTATGAGCAACGGAAAAGACGATAACGGGATTGGCGGCATTGTTCAGTGTGAAATTGACATTGAAACGGGCGACAAGCTGTCGCCAAGTCGTTCCATATGGCAAGGAACGGGCGGACGATATTTGGAAAGCCCTCATATGTATAAAATCAATGGCCGGTACTACCTTATGGCGGCTGAAGGCGGTACGGAATATGGACATATGGTCACTTATGCACGGGGGGATTCGATCTCCGGCCCGTTCGAAGCCTATCCGAACAATCCCGTATTGACCAATCGCAATCTGGGCGGTTATGAGCTGCAGGGCGTTGGCCATGGCGATCTGATCCAAGATAACGGCGGCAATTGGTGGATGCTCCATCTGGGTTTCCGTCAAATTGGCCAATGGCTTACCTACCATCATCTTGGTCGCGAAGTTTTCCTTACACCGGTAACTTTTAGCGAGGATGGCTGGTTTACGGCAGGACATAACGGCACCGTCCTTACGAGTTTTGAGACCGATCGGATCTCAAATCATGTCGTCCAGCAGGAGAAAAAAACCTTTACGTTCGAGAACACGGACTGGAATCCGGAATGGTGCTTCCTTCGCCATCCTGCTGCAGAGAACTATCGGTTAGAAATCGATAAGGCACAGCTTAAAGGGACCGGGGTGAGCTTGGATATGCCGGAGTCCCCAACATTTATCGGCATTCGTCAAAGAGACTTCAACGCGGAAATCTCATGCGATGTACAGCTTACGAGCGGGGAAGCCGGCATCACGCTTTATATGGATGAACATCATCATTATGATTTAGCCGTACGTAAAGAGGAGACCGGTTATAAAGTGATTGAGCGCCTGAATATCGGTGACATTAAATCCATTGAATCTGAAGTAGAACTGGGGAATGTCAATCATGCGACCTTAAAGATACGGGCAAGTCATGAGCGCTACAGCTTCTTCATTCACGCTAACGGCAAGGACATACTCCTGGGCACGGCACAAACCAGATACCTTTCCTCTGAGGTAGCGGGAGGATTTACAGGCGTACTCATCGGTTTATATGCCTTTGGAGAAGGCTCTATGGCTGAGTTTTCAAAGTTTACGTGCGATTATTTTTAAAAAATTTCCCTGAACGGGTTATCAAAAAAATAAAAAGCCGGTTACTCAGGATTATCCTGGGTACCGGCTTTCATTGTAACCATGTTTTTTTATTTTCTTCAAAAAATCAACCATGATTCTAATAAATTCATCCGGCTTCTCAAAATGAATATCATGCCCGGATTTAATCGTGATCATCTCATTTCCTAAAAGGCTGTGTACCTTTTCAGCATCCTCATCACGGTTTGCCGCATAAAGCACTCCATCTTCGCCAAATTGTGTGGCTGCCTTAATATATACAGAATGAGCGTTTATTTTGGACAAGGTTTCCTCCTGATTAAATCCTTTAAACCAATCACCTGTATAAAAAGTTTCGGCAAAATCGAGGTCAAAATCATCTAAATAAAGGGTTCCATGTATCCATTTATAGGGGACGTACCACAATTTCAACGGCTCTCCAGGATGTGATTCCCGGTACTGCTTCGTACTCTTGGCAGTAAGCTTTCTTAAATCACCAAATTTTCCCCATAAATAACTGTTTTCCATATAGTACACGACATAATCATCTTCGACGGATTGATTGTTAAAGTTATGTATGAGTTCAAAGCTATCAAGCCAGACAAATGTATCCTTCATTTCATGGGGCTCCACACTAAAAAACGGCGGGTCCTCCAAAACAATGCCTTGCACAACCTCCGGTGCATTAGCTGCAATCCATGCGGCTAAGATGCCCCCGGAAGAATGGCCTGATAGCACAGCCCGTTCACCAATGACATTTTCAATAAACCAAACAAAATCCTTTCCCATAGCAACAGCAGTATATTTTGAAGCATCATGACTAGACTCTCCATGCCCGTGACAATCAACTGCAAATACATGATAATATTGAGCGAGCTCCGGAAGTACTCTAGCATAATCTTCCCACTGCATGGACTGCCCGTGTATTAACAGAAGAGCCGGTCCATGAGCTGGTCCTTCAGCGTAATTTAATATCGTTCCATCATCAAGAGTCACCTGTTTTTCTATATAGCCGGCACGATATGTTTGCTTTAACGGTTTTTTATCATAATTCATATTTAGATAAGCATAAATGACTAGGGTAATTGCGACAATTACACCAATGATTGCAAGTACCAGTAAAATTACTCCTTCACTATGTATCACTCCCTCTACTCCTCCTCCGAGAATACTTCAGCTTGGATTACCTGTCCTCTGTATGTTTCATAAATTTATTTTTAACAAGGCTATTCCCTGAACCTCATCACCAAAAGCCAGTAACCTACTTCGCATTATACTATTCTCATTCGGATTATCTACCAATCATCGGTAACATGAGTTGTTATTTTGAGTTAACATTCCTAGTTAAACAACCATAAAAAGAACCCTTTTAAGGGGCTGCGAGAACACAAACCTGTTCGTGGCTTTTTCCCCGATGTTTGAACTTTCTGCCATTCACGTTCTGTAATGCCGTTGTCCTTATCTCATCCCAAACGAAAAAAATGACCGGCGGTTCGACCGGTCATTTACCTCTAAACCCCTATGACAACATAAGTCTCTACATTCGTTTAAGAACCCTTTTTTCGCCCATGACGTTCATCATATCAGATGGCCATTTTTCAATAAAAAGGACTCTAATTTTGTCTCATTTTTCTAAGCAAGTCCATATCTCCGCTTACAATTGCGCCAATATATTGATGGATGACTTCGATATCGCAATCCCACCATTTAATATCCAATAACTCTTGAATGACTTCGGTAGAATATCGCTTGCGGATTTCCTTCGCAGGGTTGCCACCAACGATTGTATAAGGCTCCACATCCTTTACAACGACAGCTTCAGCGGCAATGATAGCCCCGTCGCCAATCCTTACACCGGACATGATCGTTGCACGCCTTCCGATCCACACGTCATTTCCAATGATCGTATCTCCCTTGATCGGCAATTGATCCAAAGATGGAGTGAATTTCTCCCAGCCGTTTCCAAAGATATTAAATGGAAAGGTTGAACCGTCCATCCGATGGTTCCCTCCATCCATCATAAATCTGACCTCGGAAGCAATGGAACAAAACTTGCCGATCATTAATTTAGTTCCAATGAATTCATAATGATACAATACTTGATCCTCAAATGATTCTCCGTTTAAGGCATAATAGTATGAATAATCCCCTGCGATAATATTAGGTTTTGTAATCGTGTTCTTGATAAACTGAAGATTGTTATCTCCGGGTATAGGATATCTCTCATTTGGATTCGGTCCTGTCATTGTTACATCATCCCTCTCTTCGCATTTTATCTGGCTGAGACGATAACTTCGTTCACACAACTATCGGCCACACAAAAAAACCTCCTTTCCGGTCATCGGATAGGAGGCACACATACAAACAAAAAGACGCACTGCTATACAAAAAAACAGTCGCACTTTATGTTAATATATAAAAAGCCCGCACGAATCCTATCCTGAAAACCTGGAAATATCGTTTTCTTTGGTGGATAGGATTAGTAGATCATCGGCTTTTGGTCACCCTTTCATTACTGAATAAGATAAATTTACCATATTCCCCATATGGAATCAACCGATTGTGTGTTTTACCGAGGAATCACGCCGCCAATTTCTATGCAGCTTTCAAACCCTCTTGGTCTCAGACATTACATACGGAGGCTATTTTATTATCGGGACGATTATTCAAAATCACTTCTCAACAGCGGTTGAGTGCTGCATCGGAAAGATCCCCCGAAACTTCTTGATATTTTAAAATCTACATACTCTACTTTAACTCCTCTTTTTTCTAACTCATCTCCAATAAATTTAAATTCATGATCTGTAATATATACATTTTCATTCACAGGAAGACCAATTGTTGCAAGTCTGGAAGCGTCTTCTAATGTTACATGTATTTTATCCCAATCTTTAAATTGTTCAGGTATTCCATCTAACAATGCTTCTTCGCATACTATCATTAGCCCTTCTCTAACCAGGCTAATCGCACAGTCAAGATGAAGGATGGTATGGTGAAGTGGTACCTCGACTACCTTATATCCAAAATTACTCATTAAATTTCTCAGCCATCTGATACCATTTCCATTGGATGCAAGCCCGGACCTGCCTACAAATAAAGTTTTATCCAGGACTAAAACATCTCCTCCTTCCAAAAACGGCCCCTCTTCTGAGTAATGCCCTTTTGATATATCTGGCTTAGGAATAGATAAGTATAAGCATTTATTATTGTCTGACTCCATTGCTAATATATTTCTAACGGGTAGTATCTCATTTCTTCTATGTGGAAATCTAAGAGAACCTTCTATTAACAGATGTCCTATTGTGAAAAAGGGATCTCTTATAAAGAAATTACTATAACCATCCTCTTTTCCCATCTCCTTTTCGTAGTCCGTTAGAAGTCTGGGCATTAATACTTCTACATTGTATTTTTCTAAAACCTTCTTTAAATTATCTCTTTCATCTTCCCATGCCTTCTGTCTTTCTGGAAAAACTTCTCTATAATTTTTACCCAATATGTCCTTCCCTTTATATAAATCTTTACTTTCTTCTGTTAAAAACTCCTCATCACCTGAATCTTCCTTCGATGGAAATGCAAACTCAGATTGAGCCATCACAACTCTTTTCAAAGGAGCAAACTCACTTTTTACAAAAACATTACTCATACAAATACCTCCTTGTATTTTAAGACAATTCCAATTATAAGCAGTAACTTTATCATTGTTTTCTCTACCACATGTAAAATGGATCGGTTCAAATTTACTCATTTGTCATTATAACAAGTGTGCAACGAATAAATAAAATCGCGATATTGGTTTAAGCTTAATATTGCAAACGATTTCCACTCACCACAGACGACGAACTTGATCGCATGTCGTGAAACTGCAGAGTAATAAAACCATAAAGTAACGGGAAGTCTAACAGCGATCTAAGGTCAACTTGCTGTGCCGGAAATATGAATAAGGAGTGGGAAATGATGAAAGTAGTGGTGACAGGAGCAGCCGGAAAAATCGGCCGCTGGACAGTAAGAACCATATTGGAAGCTGGCCATGATGTTATAGCCACAGATCGATTATTACGGGAAGAATCAGCATCAAAAAATTTTATACAAGCAGAGCTGCGTGATTATGGTCAAGTCTGTCAGCTTTTAATGGGAAGTGATGCCGTTGTCCATCTTGGGAATATCCCAACTGATGTAAGGAATACACCCCAAGCGATATTCGAGAATAATATGCTCGTTAATTTTAACATTCTAGAAGCATGTAAAGATTTTAAAATTCCCAAGCTGGTATGGGCTTCAAGTGAAACGGTTTTGGGTTATCCGTTTGTACCGGAGCAACTGGATTACCTCCCTGTTGATGAAGAGCATCCAACTACCGCGAAGTCATCCTATGCCATGGCGAAACTGCTGACGGAACACCTAACAGGCATGTATCATAAACTTACGAATCAACAGCTCGTCTCGCTTCGCTTCGCGAATATGTATGAACCGGATGAGTATGAAAAAATCCCTATCATGCATTGGAATGATGAACAAAAGGATATTCAAAAGAAAAACGCCTGGGCCTATTGCGATGTTAGAGATGCTGCCAAAGCCTGTCTTCTTGCAATTGAGAAGGATAATTTAGGTAATCAGGTATTCCATATCACAGCCCCGGACACCATCATGCCGGATCTTAGCCAGGATTTGGTCAAACGATTTTTTCCCAATGTGTCCTTAAAGAGAGAGGTACAGGGACATGAGACGCTGATGGCAATTGATAAGGCAAGAGATATACTTGGATATGAACCGCGGTATTCATGGCGTAGTGTTCTTCATAACGATGGTTCATCGAAGGCGCTGCCTGAAGATCAGCTTGCTTTATCGAAAACAAACATATAAGCCACTACACATATATTCATGTTCGAAAAATACACCAAAAAGAAAATGAGCTCAGGCAATGAAGGCCTAGCTCATTTTTCTTTGACTTGGGATAGAACCAGATGCTAATCGGGTTTAGTTTAATCAACTATGGTGGGCGCCCCCAATGAATAAGGGAGTTTACTGTAGAGACAGAGGTTCATCCGGATCGTTCATTTCCATTACGTCCGGAATAACGTTAGATGCTGTGGATGGTTTTGGCTTTCCTGGAGGGAAACCGGCATAATCGATCCGCAGTACTTGGGCTAAATCCCGGTCCACTGTAACCAGATCCCTTTTGTTGATTTGTGCCAAATCCGTTTTTCCAAGGGTATACGCGACTAATTTCATTTCCTCGACAGACGATTTGAGGAATTTAGCCAAATGTTCGGCGCCCCTATCAACATCCAAACCTTCTTTGAACTTACGCCAATCGATAGGAACTTGCTGCGGTTGTTCGGTCGCCAGCGTCTTAGCCGCTTGCGTCTGAAGGGCGATCAAGGCGATTGAACCGATATAGACCGCGTCCGCCCCTAACGCCATTGCCTTTAGGAAATGCCCCGGCGTCGTTAACCCCCCACTAGCGATGACGGAAATGCTTTGTTTAACCCTGCGTTCTTCCAAATACTGAACCGTTCTTGCGAGCGCAAATAACGTTGGGAGCCCGACGTCATCCAGAAGTGTCGGCGGACCTCCCTGCGTTCCTGCTTCCGCACCGTCCACGACAAAATAATCCACTCCCGCTTGAATGGCGACCTCCAACTCCCGTTCCATAAAATGAGTCGCACAGATTTTAATCCCAACCGGCACTCCGTATTTATTTTTCAAGTCCTGCACCAGAGTAATCATGTCCTCCGTTTTGTTTACTCCCGAGATACGGGAATGAATCGAGGCATTTTCGCCGGGTTTCAGTTTTTTGGCAATCCGCAAATCCTCCTCAATCTGCTCCGACGCCATCGACATCGGAGCGGCTGCGAGGGCCCCTTGACCGAGCTGGATTTCTATAGCATCCAATTGCCGGAGAGATTCATCGTCGTTCATCCACCCGCCGCGATGAAACTGGCCGATGAACAACTTGGCTTCCCTTCGTTCCTCATCGACTAAAGGCGCTTCTCCTGAATTGGTTGCCGTACCTGCCATACTTGCACCACGAGCCAAAGCGACCTTTACCTTCAAACTTAATGCTCCACCATATGACATACCGCTAATGAGAATAGGAATTTCTAGATTTAGTGGCTTTTTCGCTTGAGGACCAATCGTGACGCCTGTTTGGATTTGCACGCTGTCTTCTGTGGGCAGGCGGAACATATGTACGGGGTTAAGCAAAATTTTATGCCAGTCGGACAATACCATCGGACTCCCCAAAGTGCGTTCGATTGCTTTTCCGCTTTCCGCCCGCATCCCGGCTTCAATGATTGCTCGCGGCGTCAGCTTCTGCATGGTTGTATACGTGGAAAACGCATGTTCCGTATATGGATCTTGTATCATACGCTTCATATAATGGTCCACAATCTCGTCCATTACACCGTTCGTCATCTTGCGAATCATCCAACGAAACAAACTAATCCCCCTCTTGTATGCTAATTGCTATTACCGATTCTATGATGAAGGAAATCATGAATTTACTTATTATTTGTTAACCATCTCATCCTATACATGGGATTACCGTATAGCTCAATACTTTAAATCGTGATTAATCCGTAATTTTATCCGATAGTATTATGGTTGAATCCTTTAAACATTAGCCATATAGCCAAAACCAATTGATGAACGGCTATTGGAATGTTCAACATCATATAGTTTGCATCCAAACCGATGAAGTGGACCATAAATAATAAGCTTGCCAATATGGACAATGTAGAGCCAATAAGAGCCCAAACAGACAACCAGCGTGGAACTAATTTCGTTTGGTAAAATATGCAGTTAAACAAGAGCATAGCCAAAACGAACGCCAGTGTCGTTGCCACATGGTTCACCAAATCTCGTCCTTCCCTTAACAACCCACCCAGGGTCTGAAAATACGATGCATCCAGCGTTCCAACTTTTGCAAATTCATGGCTTAACGTCAATAGCAACAGAAGTATGATTACACCAATAATAATAAACACACCCGCAATAGTGCCGAAAGCGACAGATCCAAGAGCAAAACCTTTATTATGCTTACTTAAAATCGGATACATTATTATAGGGACACCAACATATGCAACAACCATCAACAATTGGAAAAACGCTCCAGTTAGTAGCTCATTTTCATTTGTAGAAGCTTTGACAAGATAATCTACCCCATCTATAACAGGAACCACACTAAATATACCTGTAACCAATCCGAATATTAATAACACCCCAGTAATTACTGCAGACCTACTACCTGAATTTGTACTCTTCCTCAACATGAACAACCTCCCTATAACACCTACCTTTTAGAATTAATATGACGGGGATAGGTAAGATAAAACAGATGCTTTAATATATTTGTTCCTCTGAAAAAAAAGTGGTTGGTAAACGAAAAACAGGCTGCCATAGCAGCCTGTAAATCTGGATTATCGCCATTTTGTTCAGCTTCAGTATTAATGTAATGGCTTATCACTATAGAAACCTTTTGCGGCTTTCATCAGTTGCTCTTTTGTCATAGCAGGCGAGTCGCTTCCTAACCGATAAATGATCGCCTCACCGTCTTGTTCAGCTGATTTCTTGGTAGTAATGACTATCGGTATATATGGGAAAACGCAGCATCCCGGCTGCGCTTCATCTTGCTATGTTACCGCAAAATGATCAAATAGAAGAGAGCCGCTAAGACAAAACGATATAGAGCAAACCATTCCAACCGAAGTCGCTTAATCAGTTTGATAAACGTCACGACGGCAATCATGGCGACAAAAAAGGATGTTGCAAAGCCAATAAACATTAGGACGAAATCATCAGAAATCTAGCAAGCTTGCACCAAACATAACAGGCACGGAGATTAGGAACGTAAAATCCGCGGCGGCTTTTTGGCTGGTGCCAAGTAAAAGTCCGCCTGAAATCGTCGAACCCGATCTCGAGAATCCCGGCCATAAAGCCAAACACTGAAACAGGCCAATCCCGAAGGCTTGTTTATAATTAATCCGATCCATTGTATCAGCGGTTTCGGTTCTCCTACTCCGTGCTGCAATGATCATTAACACGCCACCGGCCACTAGCCCGATTAAGACTGGGGTTGGGCCGAATAATTGGCTTTTTATTGTGTACTTGAGCAGAAGATATACAATTAATGCCGGTAACATAGCCAAAATCATATGTATAACATTTAATCCTCGACTACGGGAAAAGTCCATTCGAATCAGATTAGTCCCAATCGCCAAATACCTTTTCCAGTACAGAATGAGAACGGCCATTACTGCACCCAACTGTATAACAATTTTAAAAGTTATGGCGGCGTCTCCCTCAAAGCTTAGCAAATGGCCCGCTAAAATTAAATGTCCAGTAGACGATACCGGTAAAAATTCGGTTAAGCCTTCTATTATGCCGAGTATGATTGCTTTAATTACATCAGTCATTAGTGGATATCCCCCTTTGGAAATCTAACATTTCCAGTATAAGGGGGACAACTATATATTCCCATCGATTCATATAACATTATTTCATTCCAAGTGACAACATTGTCACATTGTTCAATTGCTACTGTTCCTGTCCCCCCTGATAGATCGTTTCATCCTGACGCACTTTGCGTCCCGCTGCCTTGGCCAGCTCAAGCAGCTTTGTCGCATCATCCTGAGGTTTGTATCCGATCAGTTCCTCCAGATAATCGATATTGTAGTAGTTATCACTGTTAGCAGAGGTGCCGTACAAATTCAAAAATTTCAGTTCGTCATCTGCCTCAATGCAACAAACGATCAATTGGAGCATATCGCGTTCGGATATCCAGATATGCCCCGCACGTTCTGAATGAGGACGATTGTCCCCGGGAAAGTTGCCAATACGAATATTGAACGATGAGATCTTGCCTTGGTCCGAATACAGTCGGCCCAGCAGCTCGATATAACATTTGCTGAGTCCGTAAAAGCTATCTGGACGATATGGATCTTGGGGCCCTACCATCTCATTTGTCTTGTAATACCCGGTTGCATGATTCGAGCTGGCGAATATGATACGGCGCACGCCATTGTGCACCGCCGTCTCAAATAACTTGTAGGCACCGCTCACATTTCCCGCAAGCACTTTGCCAAGAAAATCCCCCTTGTCCTTGATCCATGCAAAATGAAGCACCGTATCAACTCCTTGCGTCAGCTCCGTCAGCCTCGTTTCGTCTCCGATGTCCATTTGTACAATGCCCAGCTTCTCGTCCGCCTGTATATCCGCACCAACAACCTCATACCGGTTGTCTTTGAGGAGCCCGTTGTAAATGACATTTCCTATGGTGCCTGCCGCTCCCGTTATTAACAATTTGCGTTTCATTCGTTTCGATCCCCTTTCCCGCTTCATAGTCACACGATTGGTGTGCTGTTAGTAATTTAATTACCCGTAACGAGAAGGATATATACGAAAATCCGGATTAGGTGAATAGATAAGGGAAACCCCAAAAGCAAGCCGAGTGATTTTCCGGCTTGCTTTTGGGGTTTGGGATCATTTATTTGGTATAAACCATGGTTAACTACTTCAAAATGCGACTGCAATAGCACAAATGTCGACTACTTTGTTTTGATTAAGCTGGCGGAATGCTTTGCGGGTTGTTAAATACATTATTCGGATCGTATTTCGCCTTTACCTTCCTCAATCTGGCATAGTTCTTTCCATAATAAACCGGCCCTGAACATTTTATGCCCTGATCTGGAACGTTAATGTAGGACCCCACGATATAAGGCTGCAGCTTCTTCCTGGTGTTCCGGGCTAAGGCAATATTTCTAGCCGCATGGGATGGCTTCACCCATGAGCTGTTCCATTCGACATAAAACTTCGCTTTTCGCCAGTAGAATGCGGTGGATTTAGGAGCGATACGGCTTATGGCGCCACCCCAGTTGAGGAAGAAAAATCCGGCTGGAGTTCCTCCTTCTGCTTTTTCTAGGAAATCGCGCATGATTTTAAAGGCTTTGTCCGGGAATGGGCGTTTGCCGAAGGCGCTGGAGAACTGGTTGCTGTATCTTTGAGTAAGCACTGGATCGGGAGCCAGCAGAAATTTCGTAGCTTCCGTGTATGGTAGGAATCGGATGGTTTTTTGAGTAGGTGTCCCCACGCTAAGAATAGGTTCCAATTGGCGAAGGGCTTCGCTTTTTGTTCCAAGGTACAGTCCCAACATACTGACGTTTCCGCCTTTTTTGGGACCGACGTTTAATTCGCTGCCCAACTTGGTGCTGGCATTAGGAGCCCATACTTGCCATTTTTTTACGACTTTTTCGAATTGTGCCCAGGGCCAGGTGATACTGAATACGGTAGCTTTGGCTGGAGCTCGCCGTACTTTGAATTTATATTTGGTGTATACACCGAAGTTGCCGCCACCGCCGCCGCGGGAAGCCCATAGGAGATCGGAGTTTCGTTTTTTGTTTGCCCGAATGATTCTTCCCTTAGCGTCAACCATCTCAAGCTCGAGTAAATTATCGCTGATGAGGCCAATCGTCCTTTGCAGCGGGCCAATTCCCCCGCCAAGCGTAATTCCGCCGATGCCAACCGTCGGACTGTCACCAAATGGTGCAATATAGCCTTGGCGCGCCAGCGTATCAACGATCCTACCTACCCGATTCCCTGTTTCGACGACAACGGTGCCGCTTTTTTTATTCAGCTTGATTTTCTTCATCTCGCTTACGTCGATGACTATGCCTCCATTGACCTGTGAAAGGTTGGTCTCTAGGGCATGCCTTCCGCTTCGCGGGCGAATAGGGACATTATTTTTCCGGGCCCATCTTATGGCGTTTGCTACATCCTGCGTTCTTTGAGCGAACACAAAAACTTTGGGAAATCTGTCCGTATGAGGATCCCAATTCTTGCGAGCCGACTCATAACCTGGATCCCCCCTAAAAATCACTCGCCCTGTAAGCATAATGTCTGATTTCACCGAGCTATCCAACTCCTTAATCATTAGTGAGCATTCTTTGCTTCAACAAATTAGGCAGGTACCATATAACGTATGAGGAAGCTCAATGTCCCGTATGGGCTGGAGCTGATAAGGCTTTTAAATACTGTTCTACATCCTGCTCTATCGAAATCTGCATTAAAAAAAAAGCCTGGTGAACCAGGCTCTTCTAAGAATTCTATATAGCCGCTTACTCCATGTTACGCCCCGACATGTACCGGAAGATTGAAAGCAGGCCAGCTCTTTATTTGTGTTACCTTGTAGTGAAAATCTGAAAGGTAATTCCGAACTTATCCGTAACCATTGCGTAAGCTGGGCTAAAATACATTTCTTGCAGTGGCGTAATCACTTGACCTCCTTGTTGTAAAGCCTCATAAAAGTGTTCTGATTTTTCAATATCGTTTGTCGTAATACAAATGCTCAACCGATCTCCCGGCTGCGTTTGCTGACCAGGTTCCGTATCGGCTACAAACATTTCAATTTCCCCGATCCTTAAGACGGAGTGAGCTACTCTATCCTTTACATCTGACGGCATGGCGTTCTGGATACTCTCAGGTGCCTGTCCAAATGTTTGCTTTGACAAGACTTTAGCATCCAATGCTTTTTCGTAAAATGCAATCGCTTCATTGGCGTTTCCGTTCAGCATAATGTAGGGAATGAATTGTAACTTCATTTCTAAACAGCTCCTTTAGCTTCATTTTTTGGATTCTACTTACTTCCTCTTGTAGCTTCATCTAACATGCCTAAGCGCATTTAGGCTTTGAACCTATTATGATTGATAATAGTGACAGTTATTGTCATAAATATAAAAAATGCTGGGACGTTTACAGCTTCCAGCGTAAAATGAGAAAAAGCCGCGGATTCCGCGACTTCTTTTGCATATTGTTGATTGTGGTCTTGTGACAAATGCCTCCACTTGTCGTATTGAGCTATGACAATATTTCAATATAGCCTTCGGACCCATGTACGCGAATGCGCTGCCCGTCCTTTATCCGTTTGGTAGCATTCTCCACGCCGACAACGGCCGGTAAGCCATATTCACGCGCGATAACGGCTCCATGGGTCATCAGTCCGCCCACTTCGGTGACCAGTCCTTTGATGGATACAAACAATGGCGTCCAGCTAGGGTCTGTAAAGGAGGTGACTAAAATATCCCCCTCATCCAGATCGGCGTCTTCCATGTTTAAGATGACGCGTGCGCGTCCCTCGATAACGCCGGAGGAAACGGCTAGACCTGCAATTGCTCCGACAGGAAGATTTTCTCGGTTGTAAGCCCCTGTGATGATTTCACCCTCCGATGTGATGAGACGCGGCGTCGTTAATTTTTCATATACTTTGTACTCGTCTTTTCGTTTGCTGATCATCTGTCTGGTCGCAAGCTTCGCTTGCTGCTCGACCATGGAACCCGGATTATCCAGTTTATTTGTGCGTACGACCTCGTAAAGCTCTTCAAAAGTGAGATAATATATATCTTCCTTATCATGAATAACGCCCGCTTGCACGAGCCGTTCAGCTTCTTTCAGCAAAGCCTGCTTATAAACGAAGTACCGACTCACCATGCCGTATTTGGGATATTCGCGGTAGCCGATGAAATTCCGGATGAGGTCGATCTTTCGTTTGGTTTCTTTGGCTTTTTGTTCACCATCCGGCAATTGTTTCAATCGCTCTAATAGTTCTTCTTCTTTTTTCAAAGCTTCCTGTTGCCCATTCTCAAACTTCCGAACACTTTCATTCGGTTCAAAGTTTTTGATGTTGCCCAGGATCAAAGGGATAAGCGTACTTGGTTTTTCACTCCAACGAGTTCTGGTGATATCGATTTCTCCCGCACATCGCATGCCATATTTGTCGAGAAAATCAAGGATCGCGTAAAGGGATTCCTGTCCACCATCCAACTTAACCAGTTCATCCAAAAAGTTGTCATCTTTGACATGCTGTAAGTAATCAATGACTTTCGGATGAGGACGGACTGCATCTGCGACATCGAGCAGCGCTAAACCCATTTCCGAAGTAATATTATGGGGCACAGATTGAGAAAGCGTGTCGGCAGCGTTTTTTTCACCTAACCACTCGTTCATTTTTTCATTGATCCATGATGAAGCATTCATGGCAGCCATAAACACAGACGAACTTTGGGGGTCAAATAAGATCTTCTTCAGTTCCTGGATATCTTCCAATATAAAATCAAATAAATCGGATCCGGATTTCGTTTGGATGGTTTGTTTCAACACTTCGATCGATGATTGAGTGCGTTTCATTAAATCAGAAACGATTGTCGGATCGTTTTCGAATTGTGGTTGAGCACCGGCAGGCGGCATAACTTTATTGCTCTTACTGGGACTCGTTTCTTTTTTATCGTTTGGTAATGGTTTTATGAAATCTCGATCTATTATGGTCATAAGTGCGTCTTTTAAGAGCGGATCGTGTTGTCCCATGCCATTCAGTAAAGATTCTCTGCTCTCAGGTGATGCCAGATGATGTGTGACATCAACAAACAACCTTCCGCCGGCTGTACGCATGGGTGCAGGAGTCGTTAGCAGGAAAAAAGACAATCCCAGTGGTTTCATGGGATCCGTCATCATTTGTTGATGACCAACAGAGATATAGACGTGGTTTTCTTGATCGCTCGCTTCAGGAATCGGATATAAAGTCGTGATTGGCCGACTCTGAACGATATAAAAGGTATCCTGGGCCAAACACCATTCGATATCTTGGGGCTGGCCAAAATGAGCCTCAATCTGTCTTCCGATGCGTGCCAGTTGTAAAATTTGCTCATCCGTAAGAGTTTGTGACTTTTGCTGATCGGGATCGATTTGCTTTGTTTCTGTTCCGCCTTCTTTTCGTCCGTAGATTGCCAATGTTATAGCGGCTATCCGCTTCTCGATGATTTCTCCTTCCCGTACTTTGTAACCATCGGCAGATACCAAGCCAGAGACCAGCGCTTCTCCAAGTCCGAAACCGGCATCGATGGATAGCAGATTTCGGTTAGAAGTCATCGGATCTGCGGTGAATAATATCCCTGAAGCCTCTGGGAAAACCATCCTTTGAACGACTACGGATAAATAAACTTGACGATGGTCAAATCCGTTTTGCATACGATAGATCACCGCGCGATCTGTAAACAAGGAAGCCCAGCATTTGCTGATATGCTGCATGATGGCATCGACGCCGATGATGTTTAGATAGGTGTCTTGTTGACCCGCAAAAGAGGCATGCGGTAAATCTTCAGCAGTTGCACTGGATCGAACGGCATATGCCTGTTCCTCGCCAAACCGGGAGAGATAGCGAGTTACTGCTGTCACTACATCGGATGGAATTTCTAACTCCATGATGGTTTGTCTGATCTTCCTGCTGATTTCAACAATTTGATCTCGATCCTCTGCTGATAGCATGGTTAGTCGATTGAGCATAGATTGATACGTTTCGTTTTGTTCGATGGCTCGTTGATATCCTATGGTTGTCACGCAAAATCCTTCGGGAACTCGTATTCCTTCAATTTTTGATAATTCCCCTAAGTGGAGCCCTTTTCCGCCAACGAGCCCAAGCTGCTTTTTGTCCATTTCCTGAAAATCGAGAACCAACGAACGCATTCAACATCTCTCCTAACCATTAATTTGAGAAAAAACATTTGACAAGGGTTTTTCAGCATGATACACTTAGATTGTAAGATAAGATAACTATGCCTATACATCAAATATCAGTCGTGATCTGATTATATCATCGCGTCTGTTTATATGCAATAAAAAAGAATCTGATGAAACTGCCAGGTTCTTTTTTTAGTTTCACTACTATTGTTCTTGTCATCAGGCTAAGATGTCTCGCTTCTTCCGACCCAGCTACATCTTGCCCAAAGTTTAAAAGGTCAGGTAAGCCGCTGGCATGTTTGCTACTTAGATCTAAAAGCGCTTCTCGGCACGTGGAGTACATCTCACAGCACTACTGAGGTTGATTCTAATCGATGCATTAGCTGCAGCTTGCAATCTTAGCGCCACCCATTTTCGTCGCACGTTTCAGGCAAATAAAAAGAGCTGCGAATTATCGCTGCTCTTTTTATGTATTATAATTGGCTGGAATCCTCCACATGCGCTTTTGCTACTTTAGTATTCTCCTTTTATCACAAAGAACGAACCCCGAATGGTTCCAGCTAGTTTAGACTTCTGCCTGGCAAATTTAAACTTCCCTTCTAACTCCTGCGGTACCTCCATCCCCTCAGTAAGCTTAAAGCCGACAGCACGTTTCTTCGGATCATCAATCGTATACATGACATTGACCGCAAGACCATCCTCATAAAATACGAAAGCCCATTTGATATTTTCCACTTGGAAACGAGATGTTTCTAATGGGTTGGCCGCAAACTCGATATCACGTTCTTCTTTCAAAATCCGGTTCACATAGTCGAGGGTTTCCTGGCTTTCGTCGGCTGGTACGACGGTGAATTCATGCTTATATTTGTTCATAAAGTAACGGGCTTCATTCGCTCGTAAACCAGCAAGGGCTTCTACTACGGGTGAAGATTCTAAACCCACCGTAGACACCGTTTTAAAATCAACGATATTGGACATGTTCATCCCTCCTAAAAGTTTGGTGAGCGTTAGTTCATGGACCTACTTCGAGCAAAGATTACATCGAAACATTCACTCATTTCCTGACAACAGGGATCCACAACTCACCAAATACCAACCCGTCTCGCTGCCCCATCTCTACCGTTGCATTTGGCCCGCCTACATAGGCAAAATTCTGAGCTTCCGGCAAGACTTGTCCGAAGGCAATGCCAGTAAGTTTATTACTCAACTCATCTGCCGTGTTCCCTTCCCCTTTTACTACGAGGTATTCCCCTTTAGGAAACTGAATAACCCTAGTTGCCTCGGGTAGAGATGTCTCTGTCATGACGCCAGCATAATACATCATCTTGTTATTCACCGCTTCGTTTACGGCAAAAATGTAGTCATTTGCGGCAACAGCCTTTAACGTTTCAAGGCTTCCATCTTGTTTCACTGCTTCCCAAAAGTCTGCCTTCTCCTTGTTTATGCCAGCATAGTCTGTGTAATCGCTCTGAAGCTCAGTCCCAATTCCCAAAACGATAAAGCTGTCTTTTTCCTCAAGCGTATAATTTGTCATATTCAATCCCTACCTCTTTTTTTATTTTTATCAAATGATTTGTCTTTTCACTTGATGGGTTTATAATAACCTTAAATCATGTCAAAAAATGATACTGTATAAAGGAGAACCGATGAAAAAAGTTGAACGGATCAATATCATTATGCGGTATATCAACAACCGTGCCCACTTTACCATTTCTGAAATCATGCAGGAATTTAACATTTCTCGTTCGACAGCGATTCGAGATATTAGAGAAATTGAAGCCATGGGGATGCCGCTTGTCGCTGAAGTTGGGAGGGATGGGGGTTATTTTGTCATGAACAACTCTGTCCTGCCCACAGTCCGCTTTACCGATAATGAAATTAAAGCTCTGTTTATAGCCTTTATGGCCACAAGAAATCAACAACTCCCTTATCTGAAGAGTCGTCAATCTTTAGCAGAAAAATTGCTAGGTCTCATCTCGGAAAACCAGCAAGATGACCTTGTTCTGTTAAATCAAATTTTGCTTTTTGAAGGGACTAACCCTCATAATCCAGACCTGCTTGATCTGTCTGACCTGCCCCACCCGATGTTAGAAAAACTCATCCAGATCCTTCTGATGGACAGGTATTTATTGGTTTCCATTAAGGAAGAGAAGATCATAAAGTCTTATCCCCTTTATCTCTTGCATCTTTATCGTGAAAAAAGCCTATGGCAAATCGAAGGTTTTGACTTGGAGGAAGGAAAGAGGCGGATTGTTCCTGTCGACAATCTCACCGATGTACACCCATACCCTGAGAAAAAAAGAATAAGCAAGAAAAAGATTCTAGAGCAACTAAGTAAACAGGAAGAAGTCATCAATCTTGTTCTTGATCTTGGCCCAAAGGCGATTTCTCAGTTCAAAAAATACCATCCTTTAAAAGTTTCGATTTCTTATACGAATCCGTACCAAACCACCGCAACTTTAAAGACTTATATCAATGTTCTTCATGCAGAAGAATTAAACGAAATGATCAATTGGCTGCTTTTCCTAGGTCGAGATATTAAGATCAGGGAGATACCGGATGAAGTCGTTTCAGGTTTAAAAGAACGATTAAGCCACTACTGTCCGTAGGTTATGCCTTTGGAAACATCCACTACTAAGGTACTCTTCCCATTGTCTTTGATCGTAAGGTATATTCCGGTCCCAGCTGTTCGATTACTCGATCCAATTGTCTGGTTAGATAAGGCGAAACGACACCAATGCCTGCCGTTGCTTCTAATAAGGAAAAAGTTTGCCCACCCCACGGGCCTTGTGGATCAAAGACTTGTCTACCGATACGCAAACCCTCTGCTGCCATTGATGTATTCAAGCGTTCCAATCCTTCATGAATTAACCCAACCGGAAGCAGTTTGTTCCTACGCCGAGACCATTCTGCTAAGAAGGACATGCCGCGCAATATATCATATTCAAAAAACCTTGGAAAGCAAGGTTTCAGCCAATCGGTATCGATGACATTCCCATTTTGTTTAGAACATACAAGTCGATGCTCAATTAAATAACGTGCACCTTCGTCTAAGAAAACAGCTTCCTGTTCAGTGAATTCCCGGTCAGTATGCCATAAGATAGCTTCAAGCGGAGGCAATGTTGAGACAATAGAGCTTTTTTTAGAATGAGTATAAGCATCAGGATCGCAATTCAGTCCGCCATCAGGAAGCTGATGCTTTAAGAGCCATTCACGAATCCAAGGCAGTTCCTTGTCCAAATCACAGCCATACCCCATTAGAATCATATAGAATACGGCAAGTTCACAATGGCAGCAATCCAACTTCATCTTATCACTTTCACTTGTTGGATGATCATCGGCGCATATAATAAAGGTTGGCCAGACCTGGGTTTTGAGAAGGTGTATCGCTCTTTCAATAGCGGACTGGGGGATTCGTTTCACTTCTCCCATTTCATAAAGAGCAGCCATATGCCACCAAGCTCCATCCCATTTTCGACGAGTGTACTCGCCGTGAGCCATCGTAAAATGCGGTGCAAATTCAAGAAACTGAATAGAATCTTCAATGGCCAAACGAATAGTTGGATTATTTTCCATTTGTATCTCCTTTTTTAGACTTCGCATCGTAATGTACCGCCAATCGGATTGACTGCCCCAGTCATCCCCTAACTATATCGTTTATCTTGTCATGACAGGACTTAACAAGAACAGACATGCTCTATCTTCCAAGGCTGGAAGCAATACAATGGGACTTTTTCGACCAGCAAACCGTACTCGGATACTATCTGACTCGATGCACCGCAACGTACTTATGAGATATTTCACATTAATCGTAATGCTAAAATTGTCTCCGATCTTATCTTCCAAAAGCAGCACATCACTTACGTCACCAATTTCGGGCGTACTGGATGTAAGCTCCAATTTGTTTTCTGTTACATGCATCGTAACTAAGTGATAGTCAGCGAATACAGATACGCGCTCAACCATTTGTCTTAATGATTTAATGTTAAGAACAATCTCGGAAATATGAGAAGTAGGAACAAGATTTCTGGTTGAAGGGTACATACCTTCGATTAACACCGATGTAATAAGCAGATTCTGCGTCATAAATTTGATCTCATGATGATTAAGCTCTATAGTTACCTTTGTTAGACCATCATCAGCCAGCATTTTGGCTATCTCCATTAAATTTTCACCAGGTATTACAACGCTTCCAGAGACCCCTCCTTCGTTCTCGATACAGATTGATAGAGCAGCCATTCGTATAACCCCGTCTGTAGCAATCAAATTAAGCTGGTTCCCTTGAATCTCCATCGATACTCCTGTCAGTATCGGCTTTGCCTCAGATGTTGAGGCTGCTCCTGCTACCTGGTTAATCACAGATTTGAATAAGCTGCACGATACATTTATGTAATTAGCTGATTGATGATAATATGGTGGCCGGATGAAAGGGTATTCAATAGGAGACATTCCACTCAGGCAAGCTCGTGTGTTCTCAGAACTAATGCTTAGCACAAGGTGCTCATTGACCTCCAAGGTCACATTCCCATCCTCTAATTTACGAATGATCTCAAATAGATACTTGCCTGGGCAGACGATACTTCCCTTATTAAGAATACGAACTTTACTATCCGTTGTACAAACCTTATATTGAACCGTAAGACTTGTATTACTGCCGCTAAACAATACCCCTTCTCTTCCGGCATGGATGTATAGCCCGGACAATCTAGATACCGGACTATTACTCGATACAGCTTTATAGACATGTTGAACAGCCTTAGCAAGTAAATCCCTTGATATGTGCACTAACAACTTATTCACCTGTCTTTCTTATTAGCGGCGGCGTAATAGGACTCCATAATATTTCTAAAGAATGAAGACCGAGAGATCGCTCGTTCTTCACACTCACGATCAATTTCTTCCCAAATATCTTTTGTCAGAGTCAAGGATATCTTCTTTGTTATGCCGATTCCCTTTCTTCCCGCCCCCTGGCGAGGCCCTCCACGATCAAAGACGAAGCCGAGCTGACCGTCTTTTTTAGAAAGACCGATCTTGAATTGTTCATCCTCCACTGCCAAGTCACCCCATTGAATTGAGTTACTTAAATCAATAATACGTATTCATATTTTATCATAGATTTCTATTTACTGCCAATTAGAAAAAAGTTGTCTTCTAACAAGCTGCTGGATACCGAAATCATCAGGAATAACTCTTGATAAATCATAAAATCAATGTGAAACTGGACTTTAGTCGAGGTCCCCTCCCTTCCGCAGTCTGTTCCGAATCACAGAGTTAAACGTTACAATATAGCTAAGTATTTTTGAGGAGCGATTGATCATGAATTACGAACATAAAGTACAGAGGGAAATTGCCGACTGGGAAAATAAAATGTTCAAACCGCCGGGATGGCTGGAAAAGACATCGAAAACCATCGGCAATCGAATCAATCATTTGATTCCCCCGAAGGTGCACAGCATTATTACGACCACCATACGATCGATCGTGCGCACAGCGTTGTTCGGTGCGGAATATACGCCTAGCCGTCCGGTTCAGCATACGCTGGAACTGGAGACTGCCGATCAAGAAGCGAAAGAGTTATTTGCCCTGTACCAGAAAATTGCGGTTGCCGAAGGCGCAGGAACAGGTGCTGGCGGCATTATGTTTAGCATGGTGGATTTTCCAGCTTTAATTGCGATCAAAATGAAATTTTTGTTCGAGCTGTCCCATGTTTACGGTTACGACACCAAACACTTCTCCGAACGGGTGTTCATTCTCAAGGTATTTCAAATGACCTTTTCAGGGCAGGAAAACCGTGCGAGGTTGCTCCATTCCATCAAACATTGGCATATGGAAAAGGAACAATGGCTCTCTGACGCCGATTACGCTCAAAATATGGACTGGGAGACATTTCAGATCGAGTATCGCGACGCCATGGACTTTCGGAAGATGCTGCAGATGGTTCCTGGGATCGGCGCTGTCGCGGGCGCGTGGGCCAATTACACCATTCTCGAGGAGCTGCGCGAATCCGCCATGAACGCTTATCGCCTCCGCAGATTGCACGATGGTTTCGTGGATTAAGGTTAATCCTCTCTATATCGCCATATGCACATCCAAGAACGTTGCTTGAACAAAAACAAAGGCAGCTAATCCACAGATTAGCTGCCTTTAGGTTCGCCTTGAACCCACATCCGATATCACGAACCCAATACCCGTTTTTAGCTAAAATTCTTTTCAGTGCTCTATGCATGTTTTGGTCATGATAAAGTCCTTCTGTTCTTCATCCCCCATATAGAAAGAATGGGCTCCTATTTGAACAAATCCGCTTTTCTTATAAAAAGCAATAGCATTTTCATTCCGTTCCCACACGCCTAGCCAGACGCTCTTTTTATTTCGTTCCATCGCGATCTCCACGGCTTTATTCAGCAGAAACTTGCCAAGCCCATGTTTTTGATATATGCCCTTTATATATATCCTCTCGATTTCAAGCGAATCATTGCCCAGCAATTCAGTTTGAGCATCATGGGTGTTGACCTTTAAATACCCGGCGATTTCCCCATTAAAATAAATAAAATAGAACTCCGAAGAGCTTTTGCATATCTCTTTCTCTAATTGGCTTAAGTTAAATGCTCTTTCTAAATAGGCTTTCATATTTTCAGGTGAATTTTGATCTTTAAATGTCTCATTAAACGTCTCAACACTGATGTCTTGAAGTAAGCCTAGGTCCTCTAACGTGCATTTTCTTATTTTTAAATTCAATGGGTTTCTCCTCCATTTAGTCATTCAATACAATCTCTTGTTGCCCTTTTTTACAAACTCCCAGTCTTTCTCAACGTTCTTTCTGACTCTTTGTAGCAGATCAAACATGGCTTCTGCTTCACTTTCGGAAAATCCCCCTAATGCAACCGTATTGGAGTAATCATGTTCTCTTTGTATAAAAGGATACACATGTTTCCCTTTCTCCGTTGGAAAGAGTTTTTTGATTTTTCTATTATGTTGATCTTCTTTCTTCACAATAAAGCCATGAAGTTCAAGCTTTTTGATAGCACGGGCTGCAGTTGTTCGATCTACTTTTATCATTTCAGCTAACTTCTCTTGTATGATTCCTGGGTTTTCACATACTCGCACAAGGTACAGATACTGTCCTTTCGTCAGGTCATATTCTTTAAATTCTATATTGCTAATCGAATCTAATGCCCTTGCGATCATTCCAATTTCACGAAGAATTCCTTTCATACATTGACTCCCTCGTTTTCATTTATGTTGTAAATGCAATAAAAACAAACATTATTATAATGTAATAATGTTGTAATTGCAACAATATTAGATGGTTAAGAGATCGGGAACGTAAAGTGGCCAATTAGATTGGATAATCTTGTAGACGAGAAACCTTGCGGGGCGTTGTTCTTAAATGATCACTGGTTCAGGTTGTTGGGCAAGTCCTTCTGTTAGTTTTATACAACCATACGTTCCGTCGCGGTTCTTTAAGATCCGGGTTAGAGCCTCCCCAATCTGGGAAAGCCCCGTTCTATTTCAGAGTAAGTTTTAAAGCGGGACGCACGCCGTCACGGGAGAGACTGACATTCGCATAGCTGCGAATACTGCAGCTTGGACCGACAAAAAACGCACGCGAAGGCTTGTTCCCTTGTGTTCGCAGCTCTCTTCCTGAATTTTGCAGAACCCTCCACAGGATCGGGGATCTGTCTGCACCGTCAGTAGACTGCGGGTAAGTACCGAAGGTAATGAAGCCGCCAGGCTTTGCGCTTCGGGACGGCGTGGAAGCAAGATGATCCATTCCCAAAAAGACCTCCTCCTTTACGTATCTAGTTGGATTGTACAACTTGGATGCAAGTGCTAAGTTAAAGTCGGCACACCCTTGATCCTTCCCATTTCAATTTATAATAGCTTAGCTAGTACTTTAATGTTTGTTGCTAAGTCTTGTGGGCGTTGAATTTGTTTGATGCCCATGAATTTCACCTCAGTTATGGCTTGTCCTCCGACAATCCTATTTGTTATGGTATACGTAGTCCTACGCTTGATGTTGATTAGGAGAACACAAAAATGCCGTTAAACTCACGGCATTTTTATATGTTATAGGTTGGGAGAGTTAGGGATGAGAAGTAGACAGGAAGCCATCGATTACTGCTTGAGCTTGGACCATTCGTATGAGGATCGACCATTTCGTGATAAAAATTGGACCGTGATTCGACATAAAGATACAAATAAAGTTTTTGCGTGGATTTTTGAAAAAGAGGACCATATTTGGATCAATGTAAAGTGTGAATCCGGCATGCTGGAGTTCTTACGGCAGGCATACACTGCAGTAGTCCCGGCCTTTCATCTTAATAAAGACCATTGGAATTCGATTATTCTTGACGGCACCGTACCTGAAGAAGAAATCCGTGAAATGATCAAACAGAGCTATGTTTTAACTAAGGCGTCTTCTCGAAGTTAACATGGTTAACTGCATTCCTATCCAAATGATAAATGAGCTGCACCACCCCGGAGGAGAACGTTTTTGTATTCACCATCTTTAAATTCAACCTTTGCTTGATATCCATAAACAACGGTTTTCCTTCTCCCAAGATGACAGGGTGAACCGATAATCTAAATTCATCAACCAGCCCTAACTGAATAAAGGTTGTAATTAGGCTTGCTCCCCCATATAACCAGATGTCTTTACCCGGCTTAATCTTTAATGCATGTACTTCTTCAAGGATATGATCATTGATGTATGTCGCTTTATGATCGCTCCCTGTTTGCGTCCTGGAGAACACATATTTTTCTTTACTGTGAACGTTTGACCATAATTCTTGCTCAGCATCCGACAGATCCATATCTGGCGTGAACCGCCCCCATAAATCATAACTTTTTCTTCCATACATAATCGTATCGATTTGATTTAAAAAATCCGCAAACCCCATCTCAGGGTCCATAATGCACCAATCTACTTCCCCATTCTTCCCTTCAATAAAACCATCCAACGTAACGGCTAAATCTAAAATAATTTTACGATTCACGATTTGTAGCTCCTTTCGGGGTATATCACTCATTGTAAATTATAATTATGTCATCTTATGTCTTATATCATAAATGTATTTTATCTGCCCGTTAGCTTAAAAAAGACAGCCGATGATAATGATCGGCTGCCTTCTTCTGTCTGATTAAACTATCGTTCTCCCATAATACAATGAGAACTCGTAACTCGTACGTTACAATGCTAGACGGTAAAAGAAATCCACTTTAGAAACCGCCTCTGGAATGAATAATTTGTCCGGTAATCCATTGTGAATCTTCACTTGCTAGAAAAGCGATCAGACGGGACGCATCTTCGGGAAGACCAATCCTCCCCATCGGAAATCTCGGAAGCAGGGCTTTTTTCACCTCTTCGGACATCCAGCCCGAATCGGTAGGACCGGGATCGATAGCGTTCACAGTGATATGAAGCGGAGCCAGCTCTGCAGCCAATGATTCGGTAAAAACGGAGATGGCTCCTTTCGTTGCAGCATAGATGAGATTACCGGGCATTGGGCCTTTTCCTTGTCCGGAGGTAAGATTAATGATTCTTCCGCCGGGTAACCCGTTGTTATGTGCACGTTGCTCTGACTCAAGCATACGAGCGAATTCGGCACATAGCATGAAAGTCCCTCTAATGTTTACAGCACAATGGGCATCGATTAGAGCTTCATTTAATTGACGAAAATCGGCATCGACGCTATACGTAGCATTATTGACAAGGATTGTCGGAAGCCCGATCGTAGTTCGGACTTCTTGCAGCAGTTTGACAGCCGAACCGGAATCGGCTAAGTCCAAATTCATATGTGCGGCTTGAACGCCCAACTGGCGAAGTTCGTCGGCAAATAAATTTGGCCAACTCTTGTCTGCGTCATTCGGATATATTGTTTTATCATAATCATATAGATGAGTGTAGAATAGATCGGCACCTTCACGAGCCAATGTCCGGCATATCGCGGCTCCGATTCCCCCCGGACGGCTTACGCCAGTGACGATAGTAATTTTCCCTTGCAGTCTCTTCATGATTAGAAATACCTCCTACGGTTAAGAGAAGACAAGAGAATCGTTCATCATGGGAGATGAATTGCTTCCGCTGCCTTAACCAAAAAAAGCGGATACATCAAGTATTCGCGCAGCGGGTGAAATAAACAGTCTCTCGCATCCCTTGAAATGGTTGAGGATGGCATGATTCACCAAACCTATGGCAATTAGCCAAGGTCGAATCACGCGATCACCTACAATCAAACCATTACAAGGAAGTCCACATTGGAATACGAGTCCCCTTTCCTTCATCTCCAAAAACAGATTACAAAATATAACCAGAACGTGTCAAGGAAGATATTTTTTTAAAGGGAACTCAACCTTATTTGCCGCTCAAATTACATCGAGATATTCGGATTATAAGCGCGCAAGGCTACATGCCTCAATCACCAAGCACACTCACCAGTTTCCCCTCAATGTTATCTGTGGGTAATGGACCGAACAATCGGCTATCATTACTGCGGAACCAATCATCACCTACAAGATAAACACTGCTATCGGGGATCTCGATTTCCTTCATACTATATTGTTGAAAATAATCCACATTATTTTCAATGTTTTTTCGGATGTTCTCGTCTAAGTCATTACGCTCTAAAGCCTTTTTCAAACTTTCGAGATCAGAACCCAGTCGATGTGCTCTTCCGTAAAAAGTATCAAGCAATTTTCCGTTAATAAAGATTTGTCCCTTTTCAATCTTTACTTTCTCGCCAGGTAACCCGATTACTCTAGAAATACTGTATTCACCAAGATTCTTTTTAGTTTCAGGATTTTTGAAATATACGATATCACCTCGGCTAATCGCATGCTCATTATAATACTGCAAATCAATCACAACCTCTCCTTCTAAATCATGATTTCCACGATCCATATTGTCATAGTTGTGATTATAAATGATGTGCCGGGAATTCAACTCATTATTGGTTACTGTATGAATCGCTGGCGTGGTTATGGAATCGGAGATAATTTCACTTGAGTCACTTGGACTACATCCAGCAAACAACAGTACAAATACAAAAGCAACTTTGACCCTTTTCATCATTTCGCCCCCCTCGACTCATTATACTTTATACCAAATCTTATGGTTGATGTGCCTAACGTATAGTACCTTAATTGAACTAATTGACGGTTAATTAAACAACAGCCTGAAATCACAGCCGCAACCGAACGGCAACAAAAAGAGCGGGAGGCTCCTCCCGCTCTAACTACGATAATCCATGAACATGATACTAACTCGTCTTTAATCTAATTCTTAAGAAGCTTCCCGGCTTTTGACCAGGTAGTTGTACATCAGCTCTGCTGCCATTGCCCGATCGGTAACGGACTTCGGTGACAGCTTGCCTCCACCTGTGCCTTGAATCAATTCGGCATCCAGCATGAAGTCCATCGCTTCCTTCGCATAACCGGATACGTCTTTCGCATCGGTATAGCGTTCGATGTTATCATCGCCGCCCGGCAACTCGCTACCGGCCGATTCCATGATCGCATGGAGCATGACGACCATATCCTGACGCGTGATCGAGTCCTCCGGTCTGAACCGGTTATCTCCCGTTCCATGGACCAGTCCCAGCTTCTTCGCTGCGGATAAATACGGCGTATAGTACCGGCTGCCCGCGTCGGCAAAATTACTGTCATCATCCGTATTCTCCGGTTTGATGCCGAAGGCGTTCATGGCCATGACCAGAAAATCCGCCCGGCTGATCTCCTTCTGCGGGAGATACTGACCTCCCCCTGTGCCCTTAACAATGTCCCGGGCAGAGAGGAAATGTATAGCATCTGCATACCAGCTGCCAGGGTCTACATCCCGATAGGATACTTGCTTATATGCGACTGCATACGTGCCAAGCTTGTCCGTCTCGAAAGTCAAGGTGCGAAGCTCGGCATTGTAATATCCATTCAGCACAGCAGATGCGGATCCCATGGCATCGACTTCCCACGCGAGCAGCTGATCCGCTCGTTCGTCAGCCTTGGCTTCATRATGGAGCGATACCGTTACAGGGGTGCCGCTTCCCGGCCATTCCACCGTCTTGCCATCGATTTGCAGCAGCAACTCGACGACCGGTCTGTTCCCAATCCCGGCACGTCGCTCCGCGGAAAGCCCGCTTCGATTACCCGGCCGAATTACGAGGCTCGTCAACTGCCCTGCTTCCGGCAGACGGTTCAGTATATTGGATTGCAGCTTCACGGTTGCCTGCGGAGTTACGATCTCGATCCGTTCCCGCGCGTGATTGCGGTTCAAGTAAGCTGACGGAACCTGAATGACGATTTCGCCGTTGAACGACCGGGCGCTATCATCCAGTTGAATTGTCACGGACTTGATTCCGCGCGCGTTTGCAGCGACGCTTTCGAAGGCACCACTGAGCTCCGATTCGCCGATGACTGCCTGAGCCCTCTGACCGTTTATGGCGACCTCCGCCGTAATCGTTCCCGGTCTGGAAGGTCCGGTGGTCGGCGGCGTTCCTCCTGGCTTGCTTTGACCCGGATGATTACTGCCGCCTCCGTTATTGCCGTTGCTTCCGTTGTTGCCATTGTTGCCGTTATTTCCGTTGTTGCCGCCGCCCCCATTGTTTCCGCCTCCGTCATTCCCGCCGCCCGGAGGAGACGTTTTCTTCGAGGTCGTAAATCGATAGATTGGGCTAAGCTGCTTGGCGCCGAATTCATCGGTAATATCCATATACCAGTAATACGTCTTACCGGCTTCTCGTCCATTCCATACGGTAGAGGCGATTTCTCCGGACTTCACGTCTTTTTGCTCGCCAATCAGTGTATCTTTGTACACGTTAACCGCAAAATAATCGGTTGCCACCCGTTTTTGAATGTCTCTGAACGCAAACGGCTCGGTAAAATCCTCGATGGCGTCGTCAAAGAAATTGTAATCGTCTAAGTAAGGGGAATACGTATCCACGTCCAGCGTACCGGAGGATGGATCGAATTTCAGCAGGCGCAGATACCCGTTGCCTCCGTTCGGTCCTCCCTGATAGTCCGCCAGCATTTCGATGACCTGCCTTGTCGATCCATCCGGATGCGTCACCGTCTTCACGACCCGGTTCGCAGCATGATAATGTCCGCTTAGCACCAGCTGTACGTTTTTGTTCGGCGCGATGACCTGGTCATAAACGCTCTGCGCCATATTGGACAAGGTGCCGTTGCTCTCCAGATAAGCGTGCATGCCGACGATCGCAATGCGGTCCGCATGCTTCTTCAGCGCCTCGTTGGCCCAAGCGATCGTCTCTGGCGTGTCCTCTAATCCAAAGCCGATATACAGGAAAATAAAGTCATGGCCTCCAAACGACACGAGGTCGTAATGGTTGCGGTTGTTATCCATTTCCCCGCCATACCAAGGATTGTTCTTATACCGGTCAGCCCCGACATACTTACCGTAGTAGGAGTAGTCCACACCGTCAATGATGACGTCGTGATTGCCCGCGAGTACACCATACGGTACGCCCGCTTCATCCAGCTTCTTCAAGTTGCGGTCGGCTACCACCCACTGCTTCTCGTCGTCAGCCACGTTCACAATGTCGCCGGTATGGATCACGTAACTGAACAAGCCCTTCTTATATTCTTCCGCGATCCAATCGCCCAATTTATCGAAAATGTCCGGGTACGATTCCGCGTAATACTGCGTGTCCGTAAACCACAAAATGTTGAACGGCGCGTTCGCGCTTTTCACTTCATCCTGCACCATGACCTGAATTTTGCCATTTCGTACGTAACGCTTAGGATCCACTTCCGCAGTCAGGGCGATGTCGGTTTCGGCTTCGTCACCGGTGGCCGACTTCAGCGCGGTCCACTTGCTTGTCTCATAATCCCATGCATACAGCGTCACGATGCGTCCAGGAAGCGTACGGCCTTGCCAGTGCAGCTCTACCGTATCCTGTTCCGACCATGCTTCGTCCAGCTGGACTTCGAATCGATGATAAGGGAAGCCGGAATCCGTATCCGTAACAAGATACTCCCCGTCAGGGTAAGCAACTTTGTCGGCCTCCTCCTTGCCGAATCCCTTTTCGCCGTCCGGCGCCAGCACAAGCGGCGGCTCCCGGTCTGCAACGTTGATATGGCCTTTGATCCCGTCTTCACGGGCAAAATCGTATTTATCCCCTTCCAAGAAGCGAACGTCCATCGAGTCCCCGCTCGGATCACTGAGTCGAGCTCTCAGGCTCGGATTCAATCCTGTGTGCTCCGCGAAATCGGCTGGAGAAACTTCGCCAGGAAGAAGAGGTATCTCGTCTTCAATTATGAAGGTACGGGAGAGGTCCGCCGAATTGCCTGCTCCGTCGAGTACGGTCACTTTTAGAATATGCTCGCCCGGTGCAAGCAGCGCGGAAGACGTTTCGTAAGGAAGTGAGATTGGCTCGCCATCAAGCTCCGCCGTAATGTCGGTCACGCCGCTTAGATGGTCCGATGCGACCACATCCAGCGTGAACGCCCCTTTGAGCTGCATGGCGTCGGTCAACAACTGCCCTTCCCCATACGATATTCCTTCAATCTCGGGAGCGGTATTGTCCACAGTCACGTCGATGGACTGAAAGACTTGTCCGTTCATTGACATGCTTAGAGGATACACCCCATCCTTTACGGAAGCGGTGTCGAGCTCTGCATATCTTGCCGTGAACTTGTCCTGCGGAATCGGAAAATGGAAATCGCTGATCATCGGCTTGTTCGGGTTGCTGCCGTAATCCGCGTCTCCGAAACCGTAATACGTATCCTCCCGGTAATTCACGGTCGACTGTCCGAGATTGCCCAGGTAGTTCAGCACCTTATCCGGTTTGACTACCGAACCGTCCGGGAGCACGAGATGGAGATTCATCACTTCGAAATCGTCATGATTGTTCTTGCCGAATACCTTGTCGTGATCTTTGAGTTGATACGGCGCATTCTCATTTCCGGTATGGACGGAAACAGTCGTTCCGGTCACGAAGAGGTCGGGAGCCATATCGAACATCGACCATGCGCCGTCGATATATTTGGGCAGTATGCGTCCGAAAAATTCCAACTCTCCGCTTGCATTGAGTGCGCTTGCCGACGCTTGATAAATCTGATCTATCCCCCGGGTCTGCATGCCCAGGTTTACCTTGCCCGGCAGCGCCTTGCGAAGCGGCAGCGGGTTGCCGTCGAAGCGAACTTCGATATCGTCCTCGGCACGGGAGCCGTAAGCGTAGAAAGATGCCTTCCCGTTCAGCATGCTGCCTTTGGCTAAGGATAACCCCGGATCCGGCAGCTCCGTCCCCGTGCTTTCTTCGTTAACTGTCAAAAGCCCGCCTCTGGAGTTATATGGGACCCGCGTGCGGTTGCCGTTTCCGTCAACTGCATCGATGATATAACGATAGGCTCCGATTTCACTCAGCGTGATCGAGCCTTGGTACACATAACGTCCATTTTCCTGGGACGCAAGCGTCAGCGCGTGTTTATCCGTAAAAGCAGTTGGCTCCTCGGAGGCTGCTCCAATCAACACCTCGGCGGAAGCAAGTGGCTCGTCGCTAGTGACGGTAACTGCATATGCCTGACCCTTGCCCAAATTATAGGCGGTCTGCTCATGCTCGAGCGTCGGGGCTATCATGTCGACGCCTGTTACCGGCGGCACCTGCCCCGGATCAATGCTGCCAGGATTGGCGTACATCCGGTTATCCAATCTTCTCATCGTCGTCCCTGCATCCGGATAGGCATATCGAACGACCGCATTACGTACGTCGTTGACCAGTCTGTCCGGGCTGTCCGGCGTGCTGGGATCATACCAGACCTTCACGATGTACGAATGGGCTTGTCCCGGCGCGGACAGAGCAAGCCCGCGATGCAGGGAATTCGGAAGATTGAAATCCGAAGCTTTCGAATTATCGTAGAAAATAACGTCGTTATCGTTCAGCGTGCTGTTAAAGTGCAGGTTGAAGTCGGCCGTCGTTGTGTATCCTTTGCCGTTGGCCACGGCTTCCTTCGCAAACCAGATGACGGCCGAGCTGTAAGGCTCGATTTCGGTATGATCCGGGATTATCCAACTCTTAGGCGCCGTCTGACTCGGGTACAGATACCAGAGCGTGTAATCCTTAAGGTCCAATACCTGATCCGAATTATTGTAGATTTCAACGTATTCGTACTGGTTGCCGCTTCCCCACCGGTAATCCCCGGCCGGATTCGGCAGAAGTTCAGTAATCAGGATGCGCGGAACGGTCCCGCCGGCAGCTCCTCCGGTTAAAGCCGTTTCATAATCGACAGATCTCGCCTGCTGAATTCCATCCGCTGCCTCGATATAATACTGCAGCTTCTCCCCGATCAACTGATCGGCCGGAATGACCGCATCAAATTGATCACTGCCGCGACCGACCATGTCGATCATGCTGTAGGGGCTGCTGACGGCCGTTTTGTAATACAGCTTTACCTTTAGCGCATCTCCATCTGCGTCATAGACACTTGCGCTTACGGTCAGCGGCTGCGTCCGATCGGCCGAAGCAACCGGCGTGTGACTGATATCAGGCACGCGATTGTCAGGCGACGATAGCTGCCCCGGATCGATAATTCCGGCGGAAGGCGCAGCTTCCCGGGCGTAAGGAATCATTCCTGTACCGCCGGCAGGCAGCTGAAGATGCACGCTCTTGCCGTCGCCGACATCCTCGGCGGTATAATAGAAGCCGCTGATCACGGCAGCGTCATCGCCTTTTCGGGTTATGTATAAGCCGCGGTCCGTGTTGTTAAGGCCGTCCTGTCCCCGAAGCTTGAATACCGGCACATGGCCGGGAACCGAGTGATACTGACGAAAATCGGATTCGGTCAATGCGGCGGCCGCCCCGGTTATGGAGGAGCTTGTCCGTTCCACCCAGAGCACAGCCGGGCTGTCTGACGGGATGACCACCCCATCCGGATTGCCGTAGACCGTGTCCGTCACTGTCAACGTCTTCACACCCGTATTATAGTCGTAACGAATGTTGAACTCGTCATTAAACGAGATCGGTGCTCCCGAATGATTGTAAAGCTCAACATATTCGAACAGATCGGCCCCACCCGCGCCCTCGATTGTTTGCTGATTCGACCGGTCATCGGGATAAACTTCCGAGATAAATACGGGCATCACTCCCGATGGCGCAGCGTGGGCCGGGGTGCTTGCAAGTGCAAGCTCTAATAAGCTGCTGCCGATCAGTATGCCGGATAATAAACCGGCGATCCATTTTCGCTTCATATGCTCCTCCTTTATGCTTTTATCCTCTAAAATCCTAAAGCATAAAGGTCAAGCGGATATCAAACGAAATCGCATGTTTCGTAAACGAATGTAAGGGGAACGTTTAATCATACAAGGAAACAAATTGCAGAGCATCATGATACCCATCCTTTTTCTGAATGAAGAGTTCATAACGTACCCATAATACGATGGTTCGGAGCTCGAACAAATATTTCAGATAAAGGAGTGAATGAAATGCAGCGGATGATCCCTTTCAAAATCAATAATCAGAAAACCGTCATATCTTTATTGGCTGTTGGGATGGGTGCTACACTGATTGGAATGGCATATAGACGCAGGCTCAATGGAAATGCATGGAGTCGTATGCTCAGGTCTATTCGATAATTTTCCCTGAAGAGTGAACTTAATAAAGCAGTCGGATGACAAACTCCGGCTGCTTATTTATAAAAATAATTTATTTGTCCTTATCGATGGGAATGGGTTAATTTTTCTACGTATAAGGAATGGGGCGATGAGTCAGATTAACCTTTGTGCTATATAAAAAGGGTGGTGACTTGTTAGAAATGCCTCTATCTCCGCGTCTGTATCACTGGTTTGTCCGTCCCCAATGGATTACCAAAAAATATATCCATGACTATATTCAGAAGCACTTCCAATTGGAGAATAAATTCATCCTTGATTGTCGGGTACTGGAGCCAACTGCTCTATTTGTCATTCAGATCGGTATCTTGGTATTGAACCCAATATGGATCGGGTTCGTCTGGCCAAAAGACTGTACCCCAACCATACATTTGAAATATTTGATGAACGCCAGATCCCTATAGAAAACAACTCCATTGATTATATCTTTGTCGTTGCTGTTCTTCACCATATATCAGATGAGCAGATTCGTTCATATTTGGTCGAGTTTGAACGCATTTTGAAACCAGATGGTAAGGTTATCGTCATGGATCCGTATTTTTGTATGAAAAGAAGATTTAACAATCGATTTATGAACTGGTACGATGATGGAAAGTATATCCGCAGCGAAAATAGCTACCTAAATTTGTTCCAAAACGGGCAATACCGATGTGAGGTACTTAAGAAGTTTACAAAGTGCATGGTATATAACGAGATTTACTTCACGGCGGAACCAACCAGGCAACTAAATTAAAGTCCTCGCAGCCGCCAATCTGCATAAAACTGATCTCAATACACATTCTATGTTGTACATCTTAGAACAAAGGGTGAATGCGAAATGGCAAATAACAAGAACTATAATCATAATAAGCATGACCGTACGGATAATAATGGTCAGCGGCAGAACAAAGTTCATGGTGGTGAGTATCGCAATGGACGTCTTAGCCAAATTAAAAATAATAACCCGGAAGGTGAAGATGTTCCGAATGAGTTTATAAGTCAAAAAGAGTAATAGATACCTGTGAACCTTTCTCACTCACGCGACTATTTTCCAGTTTGATGATTAAACCCCACTGATTCATCGTTCGATCAGTGGGGTTTAACATGCTGGAAGCCGCTATTCGAGTGTCTTTCCAAGTGCATGAAGCATCTCATTCGTCCCATGCTCACGCACTTCAGGCGTATCATATCCGTCGAAGAATGCCCCCTGCTCCGTGAAGACCAGCTTTGTGCCATCCTCGGTCGGGATGAGTTCGACCGTTGTGAGTGAAACGGAGATACGTTTGTCATCCGAATCCAGGGTATAGCTGTAGACGATGCGCTCTTCCGGCACAATCTCTTGGTAGCATGCGTCAAACGTAAAGACGGGCCCCTCTGGCGGGCCACCGCTGCTATATTCGCGTCCCCCGACATGAAAATCGAAAATATCGGGTTTTGAGAACCACTTTGCTTTGGCAGCCGGATCGGCCCAAGCTTGATAGACCTTCGCAGGCGAAGCTGCATAAGTCCGCTCGACGACGAAGGTAGCATGTTTAACAAATCGTTCGTTCATCATTAATCCTCCCTAGATTTCGATTTTTTCTCTTCCTCGGCAATAAAATTACCCAATACATCCAGATGGTGCTCCCAGCTCGTTTTCCGCTCGAAGACTAACTTCTCATGGCTTTTTTTAATCGCTTGCATGAGGTCAGTGAAGTCTTCAACCGCTAATGGCGCCATCCCCTGCATCGACTTGGATAAATGATGAAGCTGTTCAAGGAGCTGCTGCTGCACCTTGATTTGTTCCTTGATTCGGGCTATTTGCAGCTTGACGATCTCTAGTGGGCTGATCTGCTCGTCCTTCAGGATGAGCTTTACATCCTCCAAAGATAAGCCTAATTCTTTAAGCGATATAATCTGCTGCAGGCGTGACAGGTCGGATTCGTCGTACAGCCTATGACCGGACTCCGTCTTGCCCGATGGAGAGAACAAACCGATTTGATCGTAAAACCGCAAAGTCCGCACGGTGAGCCCCGTTTGTTTGGCAAGCTCCCCTACCTTCCAATTTCGTTTCATAAGAGCTCCTTTAGTTAGCGCTAACTATGTACCGGTAGTTTAAGTATAAAAGATGACGTTACGTTAGGTGCAACCGAAATTTATTTTTTTGTTGAAATTTGTTTGGAATTGCAAACAAAAAACTCCGCGTTTAGCGCGGAGTTTAATCTATGTATGTTCTCTTCCTCCCACAAAGATAACATATGTTAATCATTTAATCCCTTCCCATCCAGGATATGCGCGATATATTTTTCAACTCTGGACTCTCGGGTTTTGGATTGCTTGGGTGTAGAAAAATGTAGAATATATGCTCTTTGTCGTCCCGGTGTCAATGCTTCAAAAGCCGCTTTTAAATCGGGCATGTCCACAAATTTGCTTTCTAATTCTTCCGGTATGGTGTATTCAGTATTCTTTTTATAGTTCACTTGCAAACCGGCTTTCTCAACTTCGATGGCTTCATCAATATATGTTTTCAAGATAAGTTGCATTTCATCGATCTCTTGAACATTGGTGAACCGAATCTGACGCGCCGCCTGAACATTCGCGGTTTGTTGGATTAGAATCCCATGGGGATCTTTTAACAACGCACCTTTGTGAAACAGAAGCGCACAGTAATCCTTAAAGCCATGAATCAAAACGATGTTTTTATCGTCAAGCGTGTAACATGGATGCATCCACTTAAAATCCTCGGTCAGCCCGCAGTCAAGAGCGATTTCTCTCAGCAGCTTAAATTCTTCCTTCCACTTCTTAAGTTTGTTAAAATAGGGATCAATCTTTGAATTCCTTTCACCGTTTACCATCGAGGTCCCCCCTCAAGTTTTTTATGCAGCAATTCCAATCCATTCTCGAGCTCCAGAGCGGTTGCAATTAAGTATAGGACACTGTTTGGTGTCATGTCAACGGATTCCACGACCCGCGTATGCGTAGATGAAGTTTTTGCTGCCGATCGCAGATTCAGTTCAGTTTAGCAGCAGTTCAATCGAATTGAAACTGTTTTGATTGAAACTGACTCGTTCATTGAATCATTCCTGTGATCAACTGTAAATCCATGCCCGTCCCGCTAATCAACAATCGTTCCTTCTTGTTCCCGAGCAATTGCTGGGTCCAATCCACGAAACCGCCATCTACTATATTCACTCCATTCACATTCACTTCGAAGTTCAGGCCTTTATAATACTGGTTGCTGCTCTCTACCCTGTCTTCGATAAATAAGCAGGAGGGGAACTCTACATTCAAATGATCGACCATTCTGTCCAGGAAACCTTCTGAATCGGTATAGCCCTTGCGCATATGAAGAAATACCTTTGTCTCCTGACCTAGCTTCCCACCATAATAATTGAGATAGAATGCGATGTGCCGGGTCAGTGTATCTTTCTCGAAGCGATATGAACCGGTATCTTTTCCTGAACTAACCAAGGTGAATAAACCGAAATGAGGCAGGACGTTGGCCTGTTTATACCATTGCCCTCGAGTGACTCTGCTGGCTGCGCAAACATGCACAGCGTTGATGCTGTTGTTTATTGATTTGTTCTTTATGCCATTCGCCAGATAAATCGCAAGCATATTGGTGCTGTCCGACATCAATTCAACGCCTCTTGTTGCTGATATCACCTTGTTTTGATCAACCTTTGCAATCACTGAACAGCTTCCCAACGGACTAGCTGGAGAAAGCTCCAATGAGGTAAATCCACTATTTTCAGCCAATTCGAGCATATCAAGCTCTATTTTCTTCAGCTTAATTGGACTGAGCTCGGAAGGCTTCACAAAACGATTCGTGGCATATTTGTTTAACAAGTCGACGGGAGAACTTTGAGCCGTCATTTCTTGTGAAAGCGCGAGAAGAAGCGTAGTCATCTCCGATTGCGACAATTTTGTTGTCAGTTCCGTAATCAAACGTTCATTTCCTAATTTTGCAAGGATTGTATGTACGATTTGGGAATGTTCCATGTTCCATCTTCAACCTCCTCAAAGTCACTCTTATCCCATCGTCCAGCCGCGAGATACCAACCGCTATGTCCTTATACGTTTCCCAAGAGACGTCGGCAATCCGTCGAGGCTGCTCAAATTCTTTTCCCGCCAGTAACTGTGCAAGCCTTCTTCGCCTTTTTGCTCCGCCCACCGCTGGAGCGTCTCTCGCTCTTTCTCGTACGACATGAATGGAACCGCATAGCCGCAGGACGTCTGGACTTTGTGTATATCGACCATTATGATCTGGCGGACTCCAGGCAGCGACTCGAACATTCCGTACAGCTGCTCCCACTCATTGTCCTCCGGGAGAATCACCGTTCCGGTTCCATATAGGCGCAGGATGTTCGGCGGCCCCTGGAATGCGCAGAACATCATCGTGATACGACCATTCTCTTCGAGATGGGAGCTGGTCTCATTCGGCGACAGATTGACATGCCCATCCCTCGACATGGGCGCCGTTCCGACAAAGAACAGCTGCTGCTTTCGGATGAAGGCCATATGCTCGGGGAGCATGGCCGGAAACTGTTTTCCCAATCGAATCCCCTCCGATAAACTCGTATTTGGTTTGATTCACGCATGAACACCGGCCCCTAGTCGCGCTCTAAGGCATTGGGGACGGATCGCTGCTTCAGGCTTGATCTCGTGCTTGGCTATACGTACATTGTATTCGAAGACGGCCCATAAATATAATATATTCTTAACACGCATAGATACACTTCGGTTATGAATGAGACAACGAGCTCCTTGGAGAGGGTGTGGGATCGGCCATGCCTCGATCATTTTTCATCGATATTTAAACTAATCTTAAACTAAGTATATATCCGTTGATATGGATCATGGATACGATAACGGCACTAAAATTGTGGATGAGAATCAAGCTATAAGGCTGTCGACATGATTGTTGAGGCTCCGTTAAGTGGAGAATTTACCGTTTATGACGGAAAGGGAAATGTTATGAGCTTTTCAAAGGCAAGCCACAATTACTCGGCAGTACTGCCTGAAGCGGCATGATGGTTTTTGGTGGTAATGCGGGGGATGTTTTTAGAATTAATCTGAAGGATAAGTAGAATTGCAGCTCGTAAAGCATACTGAACAAGGCCGAAAGCGTTAAATTGAGCGTGTACGTCTGGAACATGTATTGGAAGCCTGATCCGAATGGAGTCTGGCTTCCAATATACACTGCAGCTTTTATATCTATTATGGGTTCTCGTAGTTTTTTAACGGCATACCTACATATTCGCGGAAGGAGCGGATCCGCCCTGCCTCAAATTCAAAGACGATTGCAAGCTCATTACGAAAAGGCCGCCCATTCAACAAGCCTTCCGAGCGAAATACCACCATCCCGTTGTCCTCATTCTCAAGAACGATGAGCGGAGTCAGCTGCATCTGAAATACGGAGCGCTCGAACCTGATCAATTCCTCAAACCGCTCTTTGCCTTGCTGTTCATGATTCCACCCCTCTAGCGGGAGCGGAACAGAGAAATGAAAGTCTTCCGTAACCTTATTAAGAAAATCAGCTGTATCCCCCGTTTCCAACGCATGCCTAAAGGCATCAAACCCTTCGCATGTTCGGGATTGGACTGAGTCTAGAGATTTCTCCATAGAAAATTCCTCCTCATTACGGTTTATTGTTTGCTTCAAATATAATTGAGTTTTCATTGAGTCGTTTTGAATGGTGAGACGTCTTGAAATAGGAATCTTGCTTAACATTGGTTAACTCGACGAAAGAACCTTTAACTGGCTCGAAATCGTTCCAAGGTGAAAAGCTTCATGAATCAGGATAAAGTTTAACAGCTCACCAGAGGTGTTGAAATGGAACGGTCCCAAGTCAAACGGAGCCGAAAGCTCCTCGCCCAGCATTTCAGGCTTCAACTCAGTGATACGGGAAAGCTGCGCCGTTAACATCTCGACCATCGCTTCCTTCGATGGTGGAGCAACCGTCCAATCCAAGGGCTTTGTGCCAGAGTTAAACAGCGTTTCATATGAGCCCGGTACGATAGGCGTGGAGTCGAAGATCAAGGGAGAATACTTATCCATCCAATAAATCATATGGCCGACATTCCAACGGACCGTATTGTTGAAACCAGCCGGTTGGATATCGAACAGTTCCTCCGGGATCGCCTGCACCTGCTGCTGCAGCACTTGACGTGCGGTTGTTGCCGTATTGATAATCATTTCAGACATGCTAATTCCTCCTTTATCGTGAGAACCGCTTGATATGTTCCCATTTTATGTCTTACGGAACTAACCATCAATGCAGTGGGCGTTACCGGAACGTTAAGTATCAGTTAACGATTATTCGTTGACAGAAGAAGAAGTCGGAGCAACAATAAGGATTGAGCATGATACACGATGCATTAGAAAGCAGGTGCGAGCATTGGAGTTAAAACAACTGCAATATTTCATGGCCATTTGTGAAGAGCTTCATTTCACGAGAGCTGCCGAAAAAATGGGAGTCAGCGCACCCAACATTAGCCAGCAGATAAGAAGATTGGAAGAAGAACTCGGAGTTCTGCTGTTCGATCGTGTGGGAAAAACCATTGTCCTTACAGACGCTGGAGCCATTCTTCGCGAACACGGTGCTGCCGTTTTCAGGCATCTGCAGCAAGCGGGCGACGCCATTGCAGATCTGAAGCAAATGCAAGGCGGGTCCCTTTCCATCGGGGTCTTGCCCGGTGACGCGGATCTCATGTTCAATGCCATGCTATTAAACTTCCATCAGACCTACCCCACCCTCTCACTGTCCCTTTTGGAAACCACGAAAGTAACCGAACAAGTCCTGGACCGAAGCATCGATGTGGGCGTAACCATTGGACCTGTTATCGATGAACGTCTCACGACAATTCCCCTGTTTCATGAGGAGTTCTCATTGGCTGTAAGTAGGAATGATCCCCTTGCCACGGAGAATTTCATCCCCTTGAACAGGCTGCAAGGCTTAAAGATGGTCATGTTCCCAGGAGACCACCAATGCCGCAAGCTGATTGACCGCTTTTGCATGGACAACGGGTTTACACTTCAGTCGAATTTGGTGACGACAACGTTATCTTCCCTCCTTCAGATGGTACAGAGCGGAGTCGGCGCTTGTGTTCTGCCGCGACTTCTATTGGAGAATCTTCACAATCCGGACATCAAGGTCGTGCACCTCAGGAACCCTACGCCTTCTCAGGACATTTGTCTGATCTACCGCAGCGACAGGTATGTCGGATACGCCATGCGCACGTTTATCAAGACCTTGAGAGCCTACATCGACACAGCTATCCGTCAATCGAAGTCTTCGTAGAAGGTAGCACCACCAGTAACAAACCGGGTCAAGCCTTCTCCCTTCCACTATCTCAACTGAGAATACGCATATTTCAAAATCTTTTTTAGTACTGCATTGCGAATCTAGCCAATATATTCTAAAGACATGATCACGATGGCTTCTTCTATTCTCAGGAAGGGAAAAAAGGATATGCCGATACCTCCGCCAATCTTGCAGAGGGGCGATACCGTTGGAATCGTTACCTTGGGCAGCCCGCTCGCTGCAGGCATCATTAATGCACGAATCGAATATTTGAGAGCAATGGAGCTTAATGTTGTATTGGGTCAATATGTATATGCGCAAAACGGGTTTCTTGCCGGCACAGACGAGCAGCGAGCCTCCGATTTAATGAGGATGTTTCGAGATGAGCAGGTAAAAATGATACTGCCTACCAGAGGCGGTACAGGCGTGGCCGGAATTCTTCCATACCTGGATTACGATGAGATACGAAGTAACCCAAAAATCGTCACGGGGTACAGCGACATCACGGTACTATTAAATGTTCTGCATCAATATGTAGATTTAATAACATTCCATAGTCTGATGCTTATTGACTTCAAACCCGAAACGCCCGCTTATAATTTCGATCAGTTTTTTTCCGCGACATCCGTGTATTCATTAACCCGGCCAATCTTGAATCCGCCGGGGATGCCGTTGATAAGCCGTATTCCGGGCAACGTGACGGGGCAACTTGTGGGCGGTAATCTCACATCGTTTGTCGATACGCTGGGCACGCCATTCGAAATCGATACACGGGGTAAAATTCTCGTTCTTGAAGAAACGCATGAACCCACCAATACCGTCTACAGATACTTGAACGATTTAAAGCTTGCCGGTAAATTTAATGACTGCATCGGCATTATTATGGGAGAATGCTCAGGCTGCCAGGCAGCTTATGGCATATCCTATGAAGATTTAATCAACGAATTTGTTGTACCTCTCGGTAAGCCGCTTATAACGAATCTTGCTACAGGACATGGGATGTATAAAGCCGCCTTGCCAATTGGCGCAACAGTGCAACTCGATTCCGTCAATAATAGAATAACTACGGTTGAACCTACAGTCAGCGTTTAACTTCGGCTAGGACGATAAAAGGTCATGTCTATCGACAAGCTCCACAATTCTGAGCCGGCAAGGCAAAGTTCCCTACCCTTGTAATGAATGACGTACGGTTCAGATTTATAAGCGCAAAAAAACAGCCTTGGCCAACTAACGGCTAAGGCTGTTTGCATGTTTTCATACGAGCGAATCAGCGCCTTTGTTTGCATAGGAGCTGACATGATCCCTGCTTTTTTTCTCCTCGAGCTGTGAATGGATAAAAATCACCTCGAGGACAAACTGATCTGTTCTCGAAGATTGGCTGAATCATGAGCAGCAGCTTATGGCGGAGGGCCTCATCAGCGATCCTTCAGTATGCTGCTTACTCATATAAATCAGCAGGCAATGCCTGCACGAACGGTGACCAATCGTCCGTTGTGTATACATGAAGTCGGTGCATGGCCCGTGTGCATGCTGTATACAGAAGTTTGCGATCGTTATCCCGGCTGTAAGCTTGAGGTGATGCCTCATAAATCAGAACGGCATCAAACTCAACACCCTTGGCGAGATATACGGGAATAACCATTACTCCTTTTTCAAAGGTGACCGTCTCCCTCGTAATGAGCTGCAATCCTTCGCTTCCTTGCTCCCTTAAAGATTCAAAGGCTGCGCGGCTTTCAGCCGCAGTCTTCGTAATGATGGCAATAGAGTCTAAGCCCTCGGCTCTAAGTGCTGCGATGTCTTTCAGTATTCGTGCATCTCGCATTTCTTCGTCATCTAACTTCACAAGAAGCGGCTTATGTCCGCTCCTGTCAAAGGGGACGATTTCCAACTCAGCAGAGAGCAGCGTTTTCGTAAATTCCACAATCTCCCGTGTTGAACGATAGCTGCGCACAAGGCGGATCAAACAGGTTTCAGCTTCACCATAAAGTCGAGTAAGCGACGAATCGGACTCATGCAGCTTGGTAGACTGCGTAAAGATCGCCTGCCCAAAATCACCGAGTACCGTCATGCGGGCACGCGGAAATAGTTTTTTGAGATACTCATATTGAAACGCCGAATAATCCTGCCCCTCATCGACGAACACATGCCGAATCTCCGTGTTCGTTCGAACGCCTTCGATCAGTTCTTTTAAATACAAATACGGAGTCGCATCCTCATAGAATAATTCGAGCCGGTCCAGCTTTTCTTTGGTTTGCCTACAAATTTCAGGCCATAGAACAGGGATCTCGGTCTCATTTGTCTTCTCTCGATAAGCAGCTTCATCATCAAACAATTGGACGTATAAGTTTTGGACATCGATAAACGAAAATCTTCTCACGCCTTGCCTTAGCGGTTTGAAGCTCATCTTCACAATCCTTTGGCTGAGTATGTCTTCCTCCCGCTCTGCGAAGTCAAAGTCACCTTCATCTTCTCTGCGCTTATTGCTTATTTTCTCGTAAACAACGGCATATCGCTCGGCGATATCAAACACTTCCCTATCCTTATGCAGCTCGCTGAATACTTCCGCATATTGCTCGTTGTCGAGGTATTGAAGCTCTTCCTCAACCCAGGACGCCCTCCGCTCTTTGCGCTCTAATAATGAAAGTTCCTTCAGAAGCCACTTTTGTAAGAGATCAACACGATTGGCTAAGCTCAAGGAAGGGTCGTAGCTGTAAAATTGGGTTCTCATTTGCTCAGACGTTATCAGAACACGATCCCGAAACCGAATGCCTTTGAACAGCATGCCTTCCCGCCCCAACCACTTCGCATAGTTATGCAGGGCCCTCATGAAAGCTTCGGATGCCTTGTACTTCATCCCTTGGAGACGAGCCTCGTAATTCGGAGTTGATTGTGCGGTCAGCACATATTCGATCTGATTGAAGGGATCCTCGACATGGAAGGATGAACCCAGCCAATATTCGAGATATTCCTGAAAAGTCGTCTGCTGCATGTTCTCCTCGCCGAGCTCGGGAAGGACAGTGGATACATAGCTGTTGAACATTTGATTTGGCGAGAAAAGGACGATCTGGTCTGCCTTAAGCGAATCGCGGTTTTTGTATAGCAAATACGCCACACGTTGCAAGGCTGCGGAGGTCTTCCCACTGCCAGCCGCCCCCTGCACGATAAGCAGCCGGCTATGATCGTTTCGGATGATGGCGTTTTGTTCCTTCTGGATGGTTGATACGATACTCTTCATTTGGGAGTCCGCGCCTTTGGCCAGCATTTGCTGGAGCAGCTCGTCGCCGATTGTTACGTTCGCATCAAACATATGACGGATTTGTCCATCGTGAATCTGATACTGCCGTTTCAACTCCATCATACCCGTGATCTGCCCGACCGGCGTAACGTAAGAGGCCGCACCGGGGGAATGGTCGTAGTAAAGACTCGCGATGGGACTGCGCCAATCATATACCAGGAAGCTCAATTCATCTTCATCGACAAAGGAGGATACGCCGATATAAATCTGCTCGCTCACGTTCATGCCGTCCTCTAGAAAATCAACACGCCCAAAATAAGGAGACGGCAGCAATCGATGTAAGCTCCTCCATTGCTGCGTCAGAAGCCGGTGACGACGCTCCCTTTCGGATAACACCGCAGCCTGTTGTTTAATCGTATAAAATGTTTCTTCAAACTCTTCATCCGAGCTCGTGTTGACCGTAACCTCTTCCCAGAATCGCCTGCGAATCTCGGCAGCTTGATCGCGCATTCCGGTAACGATTGGTTCCAACTGGTCGATCCTCGCCTTCATCTTTCCCCTTACCTGATCCAGCCGTTCTTGTTCTAACTGCCATTCCTTCGCTTCCATGTTTTTCTGAACACACTCCTTCTCAATCTGGTCCGAAAAAAGTGCATTGACAAATCAGGGTCACCGATGTACAATTAGATTAGGATAAGAAATTATAATATCGGTTTTATCATGATTTTCAATTGCGCTACTGATTATAGCATAGCGCTTTTTTGTGTTCAATTGTTTTTTGTACTCCTTGGCGCATCTGCCAAGCTTTTTTTATTTTCCCGTAAAATCAAAAAACCGCGTTGTAGGAAGAGGTCCCGCAACCCGGTTTTTCCAATGTTAGTCCGCTGGCGTTTACGTGTTTTTCTTTATGATGGTTTGGTCGTGACAGGTTATAACGCGCCCACAACCCGGTGAGGTACATACGGCTCTTCAAGGGAGGCAATCTCCTCCGGTGTGAGATTGATTGAAAGAGCACCTGTTGCGTCTTCGAGATGCGAAATTTTGGTCGCACCAATGATAGGTGCTGTAACCGGTTGTTTATGCAGCAACCAGGCAAGAGCAACCTGTACACGGGGAATGGCTCGCTCTGCCGCAATCTCTGCAACCCGCTCCACAATTACCCGATCGGCATCGGCAGTAGCATCATACTTGGATTTTTGAACTATGTCTGTTTCGGAACGGTGCGTCGTTTCCGACCAATCGCGTGTCAAACGTCCCGATGCTAATGGGCTATAGGGGATAACGCCGATTTTTTCGGATTTGCACAGCGGCATCATTTCGCGCTCTTCTTCGCGGTAAATGAGGTTATAATGGTTCTGCATCGAGACGAACCGAGTCCAGCCATTCATCTCGGCAACATGCTGCGCTTTTAGAAACTGCCATGCATACATGGCTGAAGCTCCGATATAGCGGGCCTTTCCGGCTTTCACTACATCATGCAGAGCCTCCATCGTTTCTTCGATAGGCGTATTATAATCCCAACGATGGATCTGGTACAGATCGACATAATCGGTACCCAAGCGCTTGAGGCTTTTATCGATTTCACTCATGATCGCTTTCCGGGACAGACCCATACCGTTAGGACCTTCGTGCATACGGAAATGAACTTTGGTCGCGAGGACGATTTCATCCCGATTGGCATAATCCTTCAATGCGCGGCCCACAATCTCCTCACTTGTACCGTCTGAGTACACATTCGCCGTATCGAAGAAGTTGATGCCGAGCTCCAATGACTTTTTAATAATAGGACGACTGTTCTCCTCATTAAGCACCCATTGATGCACCCACCGCTCTGCTGCGCCAAATCCCATGCATCCAAGACAGATGCGGGATACGTCGAGCCCGGTATTCCCTAGTTTCACATATTCCATGAAAATCCCTCCTCACATTTAAGTCTATCACCTAGAGTTAACTCTAGATCAATCCTTATTTCATAATGTACCGCTTATTTATATTGGCGCGATTTCTGTGACTTAGTATGCCTATTGGATCGGCAGGCTCTCCCAGGTATTATACTCATACCTTAAAATGCGGGCTTAATTACCATAAGGAGAATAATCATGACTGCTATTAGGTTTGCCACCGTATCTCGGGATTGCTTTCTTTGAAATAACGTCTTATATTCTGAGGAAATCTCGTTAGGCCCTGACGAATTGGACGCGATCCCTTGCATTTGTTTCAGGATGGGTTCAACCGCAAAGATCGCATACATGCCTGAGATAAAAAACAAAACTAGCGAAGCAATGTACCATTCCGCTTGAAACAAGTAAGGGTTCATCCAGCCCATCAGTAATCCTGAGATGAGGATGACACCAAAGGAAACATTGGCATTTCGGTTCAATTTTTCAACGATATGATGAGCATATTTCAACTGTTCCGCCGACTTCGCCCGCTTCAAAATCATATTGAACAGAAACACCGGTCCAACTCCAAAAATTGCGGATAGAATATGGAACACTAACAGTGAAGTATACAGGTAATACATCTCCTCATCCCCTCTCTATTCCTTGCTCCAAGTAACACAATATATTTTCCTGAAGTTCGCATTGTTATCAAGCGCATCAACTAATACCTTGGCCAAGTCTGCTCTAGAAATTTGATATGGACCGGAAGCGAAACCATGACGTTGTTCCTGAACTCTTATCTTTCCGGTTGAAGGGTTATTATTTAATTGAGCTGGTCGGTAGATACTCCAATCAAGGTCACACTCCTGGATGATTTTCTCGGCTTTATCAAGTTCCGTCAATTCGTGACGAAAGATCCATCTTGCGAATGAAGCGAAGATTCTGGGGCGTTTGGCTTCGAGTAAATAAGAGCTGACAAAAATGAGACGCCGGGTTTTTCTTTCCTGCATCGATCTAATAATTGTTTCCGTAACGCCGGCTATATCGGTTTTGCCGCCGATAATCGCAATTACAGCATCACTTCCGTCAATCGCTTGAAGAACGTCAGATTTATGAAGTCCATCTCCAGTTACGATCTTGTCAAAGCTCTGATCCATACTTAACAACTGCGGGCGTCTTGTAAACGCAATAAGCTCGTGCCCACGCGTCTTACCGTACTTTAGAACCTCCAGTCCTGTCGGACTCGTTGAACCTATGACGGTTATTCTCATATCCATCTCCCCTGCTCATTAGAATCACTGACGAGTTGAAGTTTGTACATGTTTGTTCAAATTGTTTAATATGATTTTTAACAACCTCATTAATTCCAGGTACTCTTCTGCTGAGATCCCTTCTGTTCCAATCTCCATTACTTCTGCTAGCGCTTCCTCAATCTTCGGAACGACAGCCCTTCCGGAATCGGTTAGATATATCTTTTGGTTCCGTAGATCGATGGGGTCAATTTCTTTGCGAATATAACCCTCAGATTCAAGCTTTCGGATCGCCTTTGCCGTCGTTGTCTTGTCGACCATCAATTGCTCGCTTAGTGTTTTCTGATTCACCTCCTCTTTCATTGAAAGCATTAGCAAAAACATGTGTTGCCCAAATCCCAAGCGAAGCGGGGCTAGACGCGGAGTAAGCAGCATATGCAAATGTCGATTGATTGCGGTTATTTCTTTTCCGTACGATTCGTTCTGGAATTCAATCCTTATCATCATATTCAACCCCAATAGTATTATTAACCAACTATATACATTTTAATTGAATTTAGTTGGTTATTGCAACCAAATTCAACGAAGTTCTGTTTGTTTACCATTCCAAGCTCCCGCTTTCGAATATTTTCTATCCATTTAGATAATAAATAGCGATCCTCCATAAAAAAAAGCCGCGATTATGGTATTATCCCCTTTTAGTAGACAAGAGAAAAAAGACATCTGTTAAGATGGACTTAATCTTGCCTAACGAAGGGGATTTTTTCATGGCTAAAAAAGGACAAACTTACCAACGGTACTCCTTGGAATTAAAATTGGAGGCGGCCCGGC
>NZ_JBNDYG010000064.1:0-29480 GCF_049893405.1 Paenibacillus sp. Dod16 | reverse complement strand
CGTTCCCATACCGAACACGACCGTTAAGCCTTCCAGCGCCGATGGTACTTGGACCGAAGGGTCCCGGGAGAGTAGGACGTCGCCAAGCGAACAACCATAAAGACCGTTATCGAGTCATCGATAGCGGTCTTTTTTGTTATACCCTTATGAACATCTGAACTGAATCATGTAGCATCAGCAAGAAGGGCGCCCCCTATGAGGGCGCCCTTCTTTTCTTTACCTTAATAGCTTCCTTATCTAACATGTGTTCTTAGCTTAATATCTTTCCAATATCAGTTGTGTTTTCAAGCCGTCCATAGGAAGCAGCCAACCGTTAGACTCGAGGGTGTCCATAAGCTCTGATCGGAGCTGGGAAGCAACCGAGACATCGGATGTTTTAAAGGAGATTTCGATCAAATTCTCGGTTCCTGTGCCGTCTGCATTACGAATAGGCCAAACTTCGAGGCTCATTTTCTGGCCATTCCATGATCCTTCATAGCGGTAGAACGTCAGCGGTCCATGGATTCGGGACTGTGAGAGCTCTTGTTCACCCCAATTCGGGGAGGACCATTTTTTGAGCTTTCCTGGCAGTTTGTCCAGCAGTAAAGCCAAGGCGTCTTGTTCAGATGGGAGCGTAGTGCCGGTTGTATTCGTGCTTATTTTCTTGGTGTTGGAGAAGCTAAGCGTTTGTTTGCCGTAGCCCCAATCAATCTCGGCCTCGTAATTGTCATCCGAAGCATCAAAGCCTTCCTGGTTTGCCAAGCTAAGCGCGGCGTTAATATCTCCATTCACGATGGGATAACGTTTCTTATAGGTAAGCTCGTAGTTATCTTTATCCTCTTTTTTGCGAAAACGGACGTCCCAGCCTTCGGCATTCAGTCCCAAATTGTTCGTGTCATAGTAAGCTACACCGATTGCCTGGGGAGCAGAAGCTATTCCGAATGTTTGAATGACTTCGCTCCGCAGGCTCCCACCGGATTCCAGCACGGTTTCTGGTTTGGCAAGAAGCTTCACTTCATAGGAAGGTACGGCATTGGCGGCGGCCGAAACCTCCGCTGTCTGGATTCCGGTTAATCCACTTCCTAGAGCCGCGAAACCTACCATGAAAGATAACATCAGCTGTTTCCACTTTCTCAATACAATCACTCCCATAAGCTGGATTTAGGTACACAGCTTACTTTAAACGCTGAATAATTGTGAGCTGTTAACGGGGGAGGGCGACTGTATCAAATATGTATAGAATTATTGAATAGTGGCATACATATTTTGTTAATCCATCCACATGGCTTACAGAGCCCTTCTATTACAGGACTTGCCCCAATTGTTTGCCCACTTCGCGCAAGACCTCTTGAAAACGCTGAATTTGTACGGAAGGAAGACGGTCTTGATTATGGACGCTGTATATATGCCGAGATGCCTGATGGCCGGGAATCGGCAGAACGTGCATTAAGCCTTCTTGCTGCTCCCGCTGTACCGCCATCCGCGACATAAAGGAAATATGGTCCCCTAACAATACAAGTTGCTTGATCGCTTCCAGCGAGTCCAGCTCTACCGGACTCCTCATATGCAAACCATGCTGCGCAAGCCACAGGTCCGTGAGCTGTCTCGTGCTGGATTCGGTTCCATGCAAGGCAAAGGGAGTGCGAATGATCTGCTCGGGCTGCAGCGAATCCGTTTTGGCCAGCGGATGGTCAGGCGAACATATTAGCGTCAGATCATCCCTGCACAAGGACTCGGCGTGGAGACTGGGACCCGTAAAGGGCTCAGAAGAAATAATGCCCAGATCAATCTGGTGCCGCGCCAGCATGTCGCGGATAACCGGTGAAGGCTTGACGGATAAGGAGATCCGGATACCGGGAAACTCACGGGCAAAGGTATTCAATATCGCGGGCAGCAGATAGGTGGCAGGGACATAACTGGCTCCAATGTGCAGCGTTCCCCGATATAAGCTGTCGTATTCGCGGACGACCCGTTCCGATTCCTTGGCAAGTGCGTTTATTTTTACCGCATAATGCAGCAGAGCTTGTCCAGCCTCGGTGAGAAACGTTTTTCCGCTTCGGGACTCGAACAGCCGGACTTGTAGTTCCTCTTCTAGTGACTTCATATGAAAAGTAACCGTGGGCTGCTTAATGCCAAGTATTTCTGCCACGCTGGTCATATGATGATGGCGGTCGATCAGCTCCACAATTTGCAGCTTCATCAGATTCATTCGTATATCTCTCCCTTGATTAATCCTTATTTATGCTCTCTATATAGATTTAATCTATGAGTATCAACAGAATTCAAACAAAAAGTTAATTCCAAGTTTACATTAGTCTAATACAACGCTTAAACGTAGCCCTTACACTGGAAATAGCTTAAGAAGACAGGTTGGGATCGAAAGTGGATATTGAAATCAGGGGCATTCAAAAATCATTTCAGGGCACACCCGCGTTACTTCCTACCGATTTAAAACTGCGTCACGGTCAATTCACCACATTGCTCGGGCCGTCAGGCTGCGGCAAAACGACCCTGCTCAGGATGATCGCCGGGCTGGAACAGCCGGACGAAGGAGAAATCTATGCGGAAGACCGGTGTATCTACTCCATGCACAAAAGGATTGACGTGCCGGCGCACAAACGCAGCTTCGGGATGGTATTTCAGGATTTTGCCCTCTGGCCGCATATGACGGTATACGAGAATGTTGCCTTCGGATTAAAAGCGGCCAAGCTTAAGGCGGATCTGAGACAAAAAGTAACCGAAGCGCTGGCTATGGTCCGCTTGGAGGGGATGGAGGACCGTTATCCGCATCAGCTGTCCGGTGGACAACAGCAGCGGGTTGCATTTGCCAGAGCAGTAGCTATCCGTCCGGCACTGGTACTGTTCGATGAACCTCTGAGTGCGCTGGATGCCGTGCTTAGGGAGGAAATGCGGATCGAAATGATGTCGCTTGTGAAGGATATGGGGCTGACTGCCCTTTATGTCACACACGATCAGGTGGAAGCCATGTCGATGTCGGATGAAATTGTGGTCATGCGGAAGGGAGAAGTCCTGCAGCGTGGAACCCCGGAGATGATATATGAAACACCTAGCCATCCCTTTGTGGCTTCGTTTATCGGTAAGTCCAATTGGCTGACGGTGGATCATTCCATGGTGAGACCGGAGCATGTGACCTGGAGCAGGACAAGCACGGAGGATGTATGCTATCAGGCAACCGTGCTAAGCGTGAGCTATGTAGGCGAGCGATACGAAATTCGCTTGCAGGTGCAGGGCTTGGACAAGTGGACCGCTTACCTGGACAAGAGGGTGCCTGTCGGAGAACGCGTAAATCTGTACGTGTCTCCACATAAGGTCTGTCGGATGGGTGAAGGAACAAGTCCTGATAAGAATACAGACATGCATCAAAATACAGCAAAACGCACGCCTGCTGCTGCAGGCTAAGATGAAGGGGAGTTGGGGAGAAATGAGTCAATTGAAGTTACGGAGAAAAAGCGCGATGCTGTTGCTGGCATCTGTCATGAGCCTAAGTCTGTTTGGATGCGGCAGTGCCCCAAATGGGGATTCCGTTACTATGCCGGCACAGGATACAGGCAAATCATCTGCATCGGAGAGTACGCAAGTCGGAGGCAAGCTCGTTCTATACAGCGCAGGTCCTCAAAAGCTTGCCGACAATATTGTGAGCGGTTTTGAAGCCAAGACCGGCGTGAAGGTAGAGATGTTCCAAGGCACAACGGGCAAAATTTTGGCACGGATGGAAGCGGAAAAATCGAATCCGGTTGCGGATGTTGTCATTCTTGCATCTCTCCCCTCCGCACAGGCGCTGAAGGCGGATGGTCTGACATTGCCTTATCCTGAAGCCGCGAATGCGGACAAGCTGAATAAGGATTGGTCCGACGCCGAAGGAAACTATTTCAGCACTAGCGCATCGGCACTGGGGATTGTATACAACACCAATCTGGTCACTGCGCCGCCTCAAAGCTGGGCTGACTTGGGCTTGCCGGAGTGGAAGGATGCGGTCAATATTCCGGATCCGACGCTGTCGGGATCGGCGCTGGATTTTATCACGGGCTATTTGAGTGTGAAGGGCGACGCAGGCTGGAAACTGTTCGAGGACTATAAAGCCAATGGCACGGCTATGGCAGGAGCGAATCAGGAAGCGCTGGACCCGGTGATCACCGGTGCCAAAAGCTTGGTTGCCGCAGGCGTGGATTATATGGCATATTCGGCCAAAGCCAAAGGCGAGCCGCTTGATATTGTATACCCGGAGGAAGGAACCGTCGTAAGCCCGAGACCGGCTGCGATTTTGAAATCCAGTCCGAACGTGGATAATGCCAAGGCTTTCATCGACTACTTGCTGTCGGACGAAGCACAGAAACTGGTGGCGGACGCCTATCTGATTCCGGGCCGTGAGGATGTGGAGGCTGAAGGCCGGACCAATCTGAAGGATATTCCGGTGTTTAAAGTGGATTGGGCTTGGATGAACGAACATGGGGATGAGACGGCGGCACGTTTTTCCGAAGTATTCAAGTAAGTGCATAAGAGTGCGTGTTCAAAAAGGTCGGTTTTCAGCACCGAGAAGGTTGGATGAAGCTAGGGAGTGAGGAGCGGAGCGTACGTAGTTTGTACGTGAGCACCGGAAGGCCCGGATGAATTCAAGATTCGATGCCGAGTTGCTTCTTGATTCACTTCGTGATCAAAATCGGACTTTTTGAACAACCTCTACGAGTGAAGCACAGGAAGGCAATGTGAGGTGAACCGGGAGTGAGACCTGTCATCATGGACAGTCAGCGTTTTTTACGAAAAATGGGCGTTATTCTCGCCCTTTTTCTTCTTATTATAGGCATCGGTGTGCCATTGCTGCTTATTTTCTGGCAAAGTGTATACCCGGATCAACACTTCGATTGGCTGGCGCCGATACGAACGATAGCCGGTCATGAGCTGTCCGGTATTTTGCTGCAATCCATCTGGCTGGGGGTATGCGTGGTGGCAGGATCGACACTGCTCGCGCTGCCGCTCGCCTGGATGATGGCCAAAACACGGCTAGGACAGCATCGGTGGGTGGACGTGATTTTGATGATTCCGTTCATGACCCCGCCGTATATCGGTTCGATGGGCTGGATTCTGTTTATGCAAAAGGGCGGATATTTGCAGCAGTGGCTGCCGGGAACCGCGAGATGGAGTGATTCCTTCTTCAGCTTCGGAGGTATGGTGCTGATCATGAGTCTGCATTTGTTCCCGTTTCTCTATCTGCTGCTGCGGGACGCTCTGATTCGGATCGGCGGTAATCTGGAGGAGGCCGGCGCGGTTCACGGCGCAAGCGCTGGATACCGGTTTAGAAGAATCATACTGCCGCTGCTGTTATCCTCTTACGGCATGGGCGCGATGCTGGTGTTCGTCAAAACCATTGCGGAATTCGGCACCCCGGCAACGTTCGGTCGTCGCATCGGCTATTATGTAATGACCTCAGAAATCCACAAATATATTTCAAGCTGGCCCATCGATTTCGGTAAAGCGACCTCGCTGGCATCGGTCCTGCTGTCGGTTTGTCTGGTGATGTGGTACATGCAGTCTACGATCAGCCGGAGATTTACCTACCGTCTAGTCGGCGGCAAAGGTCAGCGCTCCAAGAGATATTCGCTGCGCGGAAGCAAAGGTGCCATCTGCGCTCTTTACATCGGTTTGCTGCTCGTATTGTCTGTTGGCATTCCTTATTTTTCCGTCATTGCGGCATCTCTGATGAAACTCCGGGGAGCGGGATTGTCCTTAGATAATCTGACGCTTGCTCATTACAAGGAACTGCTGTCCTGGGGATCGGTCAGCCAGAAAGCGCTCGGTAACAGTCTGGGCCTGTCGCTTGCAGCATCTACCGTTGCCGTTCTGCTAGGTACCGGTTTTGCCCTGACGATCGGCAAGTCCCAGGCACGGATGCAGCGGGTCATCGATCTGTTAAGTCTCTTGCCGAATACGGTTCCCGGCATTGTGATGGTGGTCGGTTTGATCCTGCTCTGGAATGCGCCATGGATGCCGGTTACGCTCTACAATACCTATGGGATGGTGGTGCTGACGTACGTCGTGCTGTTCCTCCCCTATACGGTGCAATATGTAAAGGCCAGTTTTACGCAGATTGACGGTACTCTGTTTCAGGCGGGTCAAGTATTTGGAGGCGGTCCGCTGCTTGTACTGCGGCGCATTCTGCTGCCGCTGATTATGCCCGGCATGCTGGCGGGATGGATCATGACCTTCACGATTGCTTCACGTGAGCTGGTCGGATCACTGCTCATTCTGCCTCCATCGATGCAGACATCGGCTACGTATATTTTTGCCCAGTTTGAGCAGGGACAGGTATCTCTCGGGATGGCGATGGCCGTTGTCTCCGTCGGTATGACGGTGCTGCTGTTACTGCTGGTCGAAGCTATGAATTCTAAAAGAAAGTGGAATGCATCATGATGAAACTGACGGTATGGGGCGGTGCAGGCGAGCATGGCCGCTCCGCGTATTTACTAAGCGGCAGGCAGGTCCATTTGCTCCTGGATTGCGGCGTCAAGAAGGAAGGATCAGGGGACTATCCCATGATCCAGCAAGAACATGTGCCGAAGCTGGATGCCGTGTTTCTGTCACATGCCCACGAGGACCACTCGGTGGCGATTCCGCTCCTGTACCGGCTTGGCTATCAAGGGGAGGTATGGACCACCAGGGAGACGGCAGCACAGTTAACGGCCTACTTTGCCTCCTGGAAAGAGTACACGGCAAGGGCAGGCGTAGAGCTTCCTTATATGGAGGAGGATCAGCTGGCGATCCGCTACCGGTATCTGGAGGAAGAGGCTGAGAAGTTGACATGGTTTGAGGCGCTTCCGGGCGTTGAGATCATGTGGGGACGAAGCGGCCATATGGTAGGGGCTGTCTGGTTCTTGGTACAGGCTGAAGGAAAACGGATCTTCTATTCTGGCGACTATACATCGGAATCGCTGCTGCTTGAGGATGACAGCCCAGCGCTGGTAGACAAGCCCTCTTCCATGCTGCTGGATCTGGCTATCGTGGATGCGGCTTACGGGACGGACGCTACTTCACAGGCCGATAAGCTAAAGCAATTGGAACATAAGATTGAGAGCACACTGCAAACCGGCGGGAAGGTGTTGATACCGGTGCCGGCCGCCGGCCGAGGGCAGGAAATGATCCTATGGGCATACAGGAATTGGGGAAATGTGCCGATCATGATCGAAGCGCCGCTGATCGAAGGAATGAAGCGACTGCTTGCTCGTTCGGAGTGGCTTCGCAGCCAGGAATCCGATCAGGGAATGAGGGATCAGCTGGAGTTATTACTGAACCGGAACGATTGGATCGTGCCCGCTAGCGAAGCGGAACGTGAGTCCTTGCTCCATAAGCACGGGGCATCGCTATGGTTCGTAACGGATGGGATGATGCAGTCGAATCTTGCGCAGTGGTACTATCGCCAGATGTCCGGCGATAGCCGGAATCTGGTTCTGCTCACAGGTCATGTTTCCCAGGGGACCTTTGGACATCGCCTCCTACAACATCCGGCGTCGTACGGTGCCTGCTCTGTCACGAAAATCAGGTATAAGGTACACCAGGGCCTGGCGGATGTGCGCAAGATGATAACCGGCGTTCCGGCACTGCATACCGTACTCGTCCATGCAGACAAAGGAGAAACGGACCGGTTACGAGCCCGTCTGACAGAGGAAACACCGAACCCCAACCTTCACATTTATTCCATGTCGGTTGGTGAGGAAGTCTATTTCTAGTCGTGCTTAGAGAACCTTTATTGCTTTCGCGATAAAGGTTTTTTGTGCGGAATGGCGGTTGTGTGTTTAGATGCAAGTGAAGTTGGTGAAGGCTGTAATGAACATATATAAAAATAAATTAGTACCAAGTACTAGTACTTGGTGTTATAATAGTTATAAACTTGGAGGTGTGAATGATGAGCCAATCAAAGTCAAGAATTACGGCAATCGGGACCTATGTTCCTGAACGGATATTAACCAATGCGGATTTAGAGAAGATGGTTGAAACGAGTGATGAGTGGATTGTGCAGCGAACAGGCATGAGGGAGCGCCGGATTGCTGCCCCGCATGAGTACGTGTCGGATCTCGCCATCAAGGCTGTAGAGGATATGGTTGATCGATACGGCGTAACCGTGCGGGATGCTGATATGATTCTTGTGGCCACAAGCACGCCGGAATATTCTTTTCCCAGTACAGCTTCACGGGTCCAATCGAAGCTGGGCATTGCAAGCACGGGTGCCCTGGATCTGAATGCCGCCTGTGCGGGATTTGTATATGCGCTCCAGATGGCTGACGGATTAATATCCGGGGGAGCCTACCGTAAGATTCTGGTTATCGGCGCAGAAACCTTATCGAAGATTACGGATTACACCGACCGGACGACATGCGTATTGTTTGGGGACGGCGCTGGTGCCGTATTGTTGGAGAAAGATGAGGATTCGCCAAGTGTCATCGCGTCTGTATCGGGAACTTTTGGCGAGGGCGGCATACATCTGTATAAAACAGCGCTCTCTGAGCAAATGGACGGCACGGAATTAAAGAGCGGCTGTCTTGTTCAAAATGGTCGTGAAATTTATAAGTGGGCCATTCGGAACATTCCGGACGGCGTCCGTTCCCTTCTGTCCAAAGGAGGCATGACCGCGGAGGAAGTGGATTGGTTTGTCCCGCATAGCGCCAATCTTCGCATGATCGAGGCGATTAACGAGCGGGGGCCATTTACCATGGATCGCACTTTAACCAGCGTCGAGTACCGCGGGAATACGTCGGCAGCCTCCATTCCGCTTGCACTTCAGCTGGCGGTGGATGAAGGACGGCTCAAAGCGGGAGACCACGTCTTACTCTACGGGTTTGGCGGGGGAATGACCTATGCCGGCTCCATCGTCAAATGGACGATATGATTCCTTAATATCTATAAGACCGCTATCGACATACGATATGCGGTTTTTTTGTGCTGCGATTTTTGGATGAACGAACCTGAATCGTAATAAATTCAACTCAAATTCGAAAGTTTACCACCTCAAAATTTGGCGCCGCTTTCATTAGACTAAAGAAGAAAAATACGTTTCATGGAAGAGGGGTAGAACGATGAAAAGGTTTAAGTCATGGAGCTTGCTGCTCCTGAGTGTCATCATGGTGTTCACGCTGGCCGCATGTGGAGGCGGCGGTAACGGAAGCAGTACGGCTGAATCTCCGGGGGGAGGCAGCAGCAGCGAAGAGACGGACAATACGAAAGAGGGAACCGAGTCCACAGAGAAAATCGAGCTCTCCTTCTGGTCGCTGGGAACAACCAACTATGAGGATCTGGCAAAGGAATATACGAAGGAGCATCCGAACATCACGTTCAAATTCCAGAATACGTCGGATCAAACCGCACATCACAACAACCTGACGACAGCATTGTCCGCTGGCTCGGGCGCGCCTGACATTTTCCAATTAGAAATCGCGTTTATGGAGCGTTATATCAACAACCAGGATAAATTCTACAATCTGTACGATCTGGGCGCTAAAGACTTAGAAGGCAACTACCTGGAGTGGAAATGGAAGCAGGCTACTTCGGTTGACGGCACCTTCCAACTCGGTCTGCCAACAGACATCGGTCCTACGGTCGTATATTACCGTACGGATATGGCAGAGCAAGCCGGACTGCCGACGGATCCGGACGGGTTTAGCGCAGCGATTGATTCATGGGACAAATTCGCCAGCGTAGCCAAGGACTTCACAAGCAAAACAGGAAAGCCGTTCGCCGACTTGACGGACCTGGTATATAACGGGGTGCGCGACCAATCCCCGGATCAAATCTACTTCAACAAAGAGGATGGCTCCTTTATCGGAGATACGAACCCGCAAGTGAGAAAAGCTTACGACTTTACGGTAAAAGGAATTCAGGAAGGCTGGATCGGCAACTGGATTCTGTGGTCTCCTGAATGGCAAAAAGCGATCAATGATGGAGACTTTGGCGTCATGCTCGGCCCGGCTTGGATTGCCGGTACGATCCGCAATGCGAAGGATACCGCAGGCAAATGGCAGATTGCCCAGCTTCCTGAAGGAGCAGGCAACTGGGGCGGTTCGTTCCTGACCCTGCCGAAGGAAGGCAAGCATTCGAAGGAAGCCTACGAATTCATCTCGTGGGTGCTCAACAAAGAGAATCAGCTGAAATCGTTCAAGGACAGCGGCTTGTTCCCATCCATCCCGGCGGTTTACAGCGAGCCTTCATTCACGGAGGAGAAGGATGAATTCTTCGGCGGTCAAGTCATTTCCGAAGCGTATGCCAAGTCGGCGGAACGCATCAAGCCGGTTTACTACGGACCGCTTCACGACCAGACCGACACGATCATCAAGAACGCGCTCAAAAACGTGCTGGAGAAAAAAGCCGACCCGCAAAAAGAATGGGAAAGCGCAATGAAACAAATCAAGACGCTGGTTGATCGCAGCTAGGAAAAGGAGTATTCCTCGCCAGCTCATTCAGCCTGTAATCCGTCCGAATCCGAGTAGGGAGGAAGCTCTCTTCGCTCGGATTCGGATTTATCCTTATCTACCTGGAGGTGCATTCATGGCAGACACAGTTACAGCAGAGTCACCGCAACCGGTGCCCCCGAGGCGGCGCATGTTGACGGAGACCGTGCGCAGCCGGTTTACGGCTTATACGTTCATATCGCCATTCTTCATCTTGTTCGCAATTTTTGGATTGTATCCGATTCTTTTTACCATCTATTTGTCCTTCTTCAAATGGGATGCACTCGGACCGATGAAGTACGTCGGCTTCAAGAACTACGAGCTGATTACAAGCGACCCGACCTTCTGGATCGCTTTCAGCAACACACTCATTATGGCTTTGATGGGAACCGTGCCGCAGCTGATTGTGGCATTATTTGTTGCGGTTATGCTCAACTCAGCCTTGAACAAGTTCAAGAACACGTTCCGCATTCTGTATTTTATGCCGAACATCACCTCCATCGTTGCCGTAACGCTGGTGTTCAGTACGATGTTTGGCAACAACGGGATGGTCAACTGGCTCCTGAACACCTTCGGCGCGGAAAGCGTACCGTTCAATTCCGGCTGGTGGGGAGTCAAAATCGCAATATCGTCCATGGTCATGTGGCGGTGGATGGGCTATAACGCCATTATTTTTCTGTCGGGTCTGCAGAGCATTCCGACCGATATTTATGAGGCGGCCAAAATCGACGGTGCCACCCGAGGTCAGCAGCTGCTCTATATCACGCTGCCGCTTCTTCGGCCATTCATTCTGTTCGTTACCTTGGTATCGACGATCGGGGCGCTCCAATTGTTTACGGAGCCTTATGTATTCCTAGGTCAGTCCGGTACGGGCTCTACGCGGCAGGAAGGGGTCACGATGGTCACTTATCTGTATAATGAAGCATTTAAGAACGGATTTTTCGGTACGGCTGCGGCAACGGCGGTGCTCTTGTTTATCGCCACGATTCTATTCTCGGTATTAAACATGATGGTGGGCCGCGAAGGTAAAGATACGGGAGGTAAAAAAGCATGAGCACAGTCGCCATAAGCCGGAAAAAACCGGATGAACCCGGTATTATCGCCAAATTCTTCTTCTACCTCTTCATGATCCTTGGCGCGCTGGTCTCGATCTTCCCGTTCTACTGGATGTTTGTCGTGGCTACGAATGACAAGGATGCGGCATTTCATATTCCGCCGCTCCTTACGCCCGGAACGGAGTTCCTGGATAACTTCTCGCGCGTGCTGGAGCGAACGGATTTTTTCAGGGCGTTGATGAACTCGGTCGTTGTGTCTTCCGCCGTTACATTGTCCGTTGTGTTCCTCTGTACGCTGGCGGGTTATGCTTTTGCCAAGTATGAATTCCCTTTGAAGAAGACGCTGTTTGTCTTTGTCATTGCCACGATGCTTGTGCCTGCCCAGCTGGGCGTGCTTCCACAGTACGTCATCATGGCCAAGCTGCACTGGATCGACAGCTACAAAGCGCTGATCGTGCCCGCCATGGTCAATGCCTTCGGCATCTTCTGGATGCGGCAGTACATCGCTTCCGCCGTTCATACCGAGCTGATCGAAGCGGGGCGGATTGATGGCGGCGGACATTTCCGGATTTTCTGGAACATCGCCATTCCTGTCGTAACACCGGCGATGGCTACGCTTGGGATTCTGAATTTCATGAACGTGTGGAATGATTTCTTCTGGCCGCTCGTCGTATTGAAAAACAGAGAAAATTACACCATTCAAATTGCGCTGCAGCAATTGTTCACCAATAAGGACGGCCTTGATTTCGGAATGATCATGTCGGCCACCTTCACGGCGACGCTGCCGCTTCTCATTGTGTTTCTATTGTTCAGCCGCTACGTCATCGCGGGACTGACATCAGGCGCCATAAAAAGTTAACAAGCAAGGTGAAGTCGACAAGGAATGCGGCCTGTCATGAAGAATAATAGACATAGTAGAGTGGAGGGAGGAAGGATCCATGAAACTCCGCCGAAAGATATTGCTGGCTATTATTCTTCTGGTCTTCATTCCGGTCATCGCGCTGGGCGGGGTATCCTATTACAGCTTTTCGGAAGCGATGGAGAAGAAGTCGAATGATTTCTACTGGATTTCGCTTCTGGAAACGGATCGCAAACTGAAGTTCGCCTTGAACGAAATCACGACGATTTCGAACTCGGCGATTACCCAGCAATCGGTTCAGCAGATGCTGAAACAGCCGGAATACGCGGTTACCTATGAACGGCGGCAGGAGATCAACAATCTGATCAATCATCCGATGATTGCGTCGTTTGCTTTTTATTCGAATGACCGGTTGATGTATAACACGAATGGCGGAATGGAGCTTCAGGAACTGAGGCAGCAGGCATGGTATGAAGCAGTAGAGAAGGCGGAGGGGCGTCCCGTATGGGTCGGACCCGGCGAGAACGGCTCTGCGGCTGACGGCGCTCCCGTTTTGATTCAATCCAGGGTCATCAAGGACTATTACTCGCTGGAGGATATCGGAACCGTGGTGATCTACGTGAAGCCGGATCTCCTCGATCAGGTGTTCTGGGAGGCGGCAACGCTGAAGCAGGGAGACATTTTGCTGGTCAACCAGCAGGGGCACATCGTGTTTAGCAAGTCAGGCGGGCATATCGGGGAGCGGACGGAATTCCCGTTTCTCTCGGATAGTTATAAGACGAATGGAAAAGGCTACTATATCGATCAATATGCAGGCGAAAAATCGCTGATCACATATTCACCTTCTCATAATAAAGATTGGTTTCTGGTCGCCATCACGCCAAGTAAACTGATTTCGGCCGAATCGGTCCCGATTCGCAACCTAGCCTTGATCCTGGGATTGATCTCGCTCGTGTCGGCGTTCCTGTTCGACCGTTTTTTTGTGCGCAGAATGGTGCGCAGCATCATCAGCGCGGTGAACGGGATGAAGCGCGTCAAGCAGGGCATCTTCGTCCCGATCCCGTCGCATAACGTGGCAGAAGACGAGACGGATCTGTTAATCGACGGCTTTAACCGGATGAGCACCCAGATCCAGGAGCTGATCGGACAGGTCGAGACGGAACAAGCACGAAAAAAGGAAGCGGAGCTGCAGGCGCTGGTCGCTCAGATCAATCCGCATTTTATCTATAATTCACTGGAATCGATCAATTCGATGGCCGTGCTTCAGGGCAACAAGGATATCAGCAAGATGGTGGTTTCACTTGGAAAGCTGCTGCGCATCAGCATCAGCGAGCATCACGAACTCATACCGCTTAGCATGGAGCTGGAGCATGTCCAGCATTATATGCGGATACAGAAATTCAGGTTTGAAGAAAAATTCGATTACGGCATTGAGCTTCCGAATGAACTGAGGCACTACGTTACGCAAAAGCTGATTATTCAGCCGATTGTTGAGAACGCTTTATATCACGGGATCGAGCCGATGGAGGAAAGCGGACTGATCTCCATCCGGGTGTCCGAGGACGGCGAGGATATCGTGATTGACGTGGAGGACAACGGTCCGGGCTTCGATCCGGAGACGCTGATGAAGCTGTGGAATTCGGATCCGGGACAGCTCAAGAAGTATCGCGAGAACGGAGTCGGATTGAAGAATGTCCATGAAAGGCTGCGGATCCGGTTTGGCAGCCGTTACGGCCTGATGATCTGTTCCTCCCCAGGTTACGGCTCCTTGATCCGAATCCGAATACCGAAAATACTGACATGACAGGGGGGGCTGCAGGGTGAGATGGTTTTGGAATTGGGGCTGGATCGTCGGATATGCCGCTCTGTTGGCGCTGTCTGTCGTGTGGGTGACGGTACAGAATCAGGGACCGGCCCAGGAGGAACAGCCGGAGAAAATTACGCTGACGTTCCGGCATTTCTGGAACAAGGAGCATGACAAGCCGGTGCTGGCGGTATTCGAGAGCATCGTTCGCACTTATGAGAAAGCGCATCCAAACGTAAAGGTGAACTTCGAGAGCATCGATCAGACGATTCACCGGGAACAAAAGCTGAAGAGCGAGATGGTGACCGGCACGCCGCCGGATATGTTTGTCCTGTTCGGAGGAGCCGAGATCGTGCCCTATGCCAGATCCAACCGGTTGATGGATTTAACGGATTTTTTGCAGGATACCGGATTGAAGGAGCAGTTCAAGGATCTGCATCATTGGACCTTCGAGGACCGTATTTATGGCCTGCCCTTCGAGGGACACGCAGAGCCGATCTATTATAACCGGGCTTTATTCCGGCAGCTGAAACTGGAGCCTCCGAAGACGCTGGGAGAGATGGACGAAGCTATTCGTGTTCTTCGAGAGAACGATATCATCCCCTTTGCGGTCGGCAACGAAGACAGGTGGCCGGCGGGAATTTTTGCCCACTATTTCATGGATCGCTACGCCGGGCCGGAACTGATTGACCGTCTGGTTGAAGGAGATGATCAGGTCAGCTTTGTGCAGGACTCCTACTTGGAGGCGTTTGAGCACTTGGAGCTGTGGATCAAAGAAGGGGCGTTTAGTCCGAACGCGAACGATCTTTCCACGGAAGAAGCGATTGCCCAGTTCACGGAAGGAAAAGCGGCAATGTATATGAACGGCAGCTGGGATATTACGCTGCTGCAGAATGAGGATTACCCGGATTTTCAGAACGAGATCGGCGTCATTCCCTTTCCGTCACTTTTTCCTGGCGAAGAACGGTCCTTGGCAGGGGGATATACGATCGGCATCGGGCTGTCATCGGACTTGGATGAAACGAAGAAGCAATCGGCTCTGGAGCTGCTGGGCATGTTCTATACTCCAGAGGTGCAGACTCGGCTGGTGTATGAAGGACTGCGCGTCCCTTCGATGAAGATTGACTACGATTCGAAGAAAACCGGGCCGGTGTTTGCCCAAGTCACGGAATTGATGGAGGAGTCTACGAGCACCTTTCTCCCTTACGACAACACGTTATCACCCGAGGTGAACAGTTCGTTCCTTAAGGTGATCGAGGATATGATTGGAGGACGGATCGATGCTGCCGGCGCATTGGAGCAAATTCAGAAGTCCTCGGTGCGGTATTGGAAGCTTAGGCGGAATACGACAGCAGAGTAAACAGAAGACAGGGGGAACGTCATGGGCGGATCGGAAGGCAAATTCAGAGTTATGCTGGTCGATGATGAGCCGATCATTCTGCGCAGTCTAAGGGCAGCCATCCCCTGGGATGAGCTGGATCTCGAAGTCGTTGGGGAGGCCAAGACAGGGGACAGCGCTCTCAAGCTGGCGCGTGAAGTATCGCCGCATATGATCATCAGTGATATACGGATGCCGGGAATGGATGGCATTACGCTCATGAAGGAGCTGAAGGCGGATCAGGCACGGCGGATCATTATTTTCATTAGCGGGTATGGCGAATTCGAATACGCAAGGGAAGCGCTGCGCGAAGGGGCTTTCGATTACTTGCTCAAGCCGATCGATCACGATGAGCTGACGGAAACGATAGCCAAGGCTGCTAGAACCCTGGAGAAGCAGATTGCGGATGATCAAATGCTGCACTCGATCAAGGTTTTATCTCTGCTGGCCCGAGAGAGGATGCTCACGGAATTTATCGAGGGAAATCGAAGCCCCCTGCAGCATATGCAGTGGCTGGAAGACAGCGAGCTGGAGCATGGATACACGATGGCCGTCATTCAGTTGGATCATTACTTGCGGCTTAACGAGTTATGGAGCATGGACGAGAAGCGCTTGTGGCTGTTTGCCGTACGGAACGTCCTGGAGGAATGGTCCTTGCAGCATGGCGGACTGACGGTATTTCCTTTCCGCAGCGGCGAATGGGTGCTGCTGTTTCCAAACCTGACGAGGGAGCGGCAGGAGGAGATCGGCCGGGATTTGGTGCAATTGATCAAGCGGAATACGAAGCTGTCCTGCTCGGTCGGCTTCAGTCCCAGCATGGCCGGGATAGACCGCTTGGGAACGGCTTACGAGACCGCCGTCCGCGCCTTATACCAGCGGTTTTATTCCGGGGAAGAGGGGGTGTTTCTAGGAACGCCCGATTCCATTATGGAAACGGCCAGCGAAGCGAAGTATCCGAAGCATCTCGAGTCGCTCATGGTGGAAAGCATCCGCACGCTTCACAAGGAGCGGCTGCTGGAGCTTTTTGACGAGACCAAGGCTTATATCGAGGAGCATGCGTTCAGCCGTGAGATGACCGAGCGGGTGCTGCTGGAGATGAGTGTCGTGCTGTATCGGCAGTTTGAGCATATGAAGGTGCTGTTTGAGTGGTCGCTGGAGGAATTGCTGCAGGAGCTTCATGCATCCGGCACCCTTCAGCAGCTGATGGAGGTCGTGAAAAGCCATTTCAGCAAGTGGATTGCCGAGAGCCGGTCCGGGCAGGCCAAGGACAATGTTCAGGCCGTTATGGGCAAAGCCAAGGAGTACATCGCGGAAAATTACCAGAAGGATCTCAGCATTGAAGAGGTATCGGAGCTGGCGGATTTGAGCATCAGCCATTTCTGTACCCTGTTTAAGGGAACAACGGGATATACGTTTCTGGAGTACTTAACGGAATGCCGGATCGAGAAGGCCAAGAGTATACTGCTGAATACGGATGTGAAGGTATACCAGGTAGCGCCAATGGTAGGGTATCAGGACCCGCGCTATTTTACGCAGGTGTTCAAAAAAATAACAGGGAAAACGCCCTCCGAGTATCGGGAAGAGGCGATATCCAAGACTTAAAGAGGCGAAGCCCCGTTCGTGGTGTTAATGGGCCAATCATGCGAGGATAGGTTTCAGCATAGCAGGGAATGAATAACAGATCCATTTTTCCGGAGTTGATCAGGGAAAAAGAGTTCTGTTATTTTTATTTTAAATATCTTAATGTTAAGACTTGACGTATTCTGAGTTAAATACTAAACTGAGATTAAGCACCAGATGCACAAGATAAGTTGAAGAAGCAAGGGTGAAGCAGCTTTTTGAATAAGGCGTTTCTTTATAACAGACAGGTGCCTTGGATGGTTCACGTGGTTTCGTTAATGAAGAATAAATCAAATATAAATGGAGGTTGAAGTCATGAAGTTTAAAGGAATTCATCACGTATCCGCGTTAACGGCTGCGGCTTCGCGGAACTTCGAATTTTATACAAAGGTTCTTGGCATGCGCTTGGTTAAGAAGACGGTGAACCAGGACGATGTCTCGGTATACCATCTGTTTTATGGCGACGAAAAAGGAAACCCTGGGACGGAGCTTACCTTCTTCGAAATTCCGATGGCCGGTCGGACCCGTGAGGGAAACAACAGCATCTCGGCAACATCCCTTCGCGTGCCCAGTGACCGCGCTTTGGAATACTGGACCCGGCGGTTGGATGAGCACGGTGTAGAACGCGAGGAGATCAAGGAACGTGCCGGCCGATTGACGCTTCTCTTCAGGGATTTCGAGGGTCAGCGCATCATTCTGGTTTCGGATGAACATAATGAGGGCGTTCCTGGAGGCATCCCGTGGGAAAAGGGACCGGTTCCGGCGGAATACGCCATTATCGGTTTAGGTCCGGTACAGCTTACCGTGCCTAATCCGCTGCAGACCGTGAAGGTATTGACGGAGCTGATGGGCTTCCGCTACAAAGGTCAGTATGCCTCGCCTGTAGACGGGCAGCCAGATATCCTTGTTTTTGAGACAGGGGAAGGCGGAACGGGAGCGGAAGTGCACGTCGAGGAACGAACGGACCTTCCGCAGGAGCGGCTTGGTCGGGGCGGCGTTCATCACGTTGCATTCCGCGTAGAGGACGAGGAGGAGCTCCGGGCATGGATCGACCGGATTGGCGATGTAGGGTTTTCGAATTCGGGGTTTGTCGATCGCTTCTACTTCCGTTCCTTGTATTTCAGAGAGCCTAACGGTATTTTGTTCGAAGTGGCTACCGACGGCCCGGGCTTTGACACGGATGAGCATATCGATCATCTCGGCGAATCCCTAGCGCTGCCGCCGTTCCTTGAGCCGAAGCGGGAACAGATTAAAGCGCACCTGAAGCCTCTTCATACCAATCAATCATAATGGCGCATATATGCGCAGCAACAAGCACCGGGCAAGCCTCCATTTTGAGGCATTTGCCGGGTGCTTTTTTTTATCTATTCATACAGCTGTGAAATGGCTTTTGCGGCTGTGCCGACATGCTCGCGCAGCTCCTGCGGAGCAATCACCTCGATTTCCGCTCCGCAGCTTAGAAGGAATGCGGAGGCCGATTCCAGGGTGTTGAATTCCAAATCTGCCGCTATCCACCCGTCGTTCTGGCTTTCCATGTCGCATCGGATTATTTTTACGTATCGCTCCCGCTCAAAGCGTTTGATCAGAGAGACGGTCATTCGAACCTGTGCCGGATACTTCGGGAGATTCTGCATGAACCGTGCCAGCGACTCCTCCCAATACTCGGCTAGATTAAAATCGGTCGGGCGCTCAAAGGTATCCTCGGACATGACGGCATCCACGATTCTCGATACACGGTAGGTTCGCAATTCGCCTTCGGATTCCGCGACCACATACCAGGTGCTGCGTTTGGCAACCAGCCCGAGCGGATAAATGATTCTTTCGACTCGCTCCTCCTCCTTCATATATTGGATTCGGGTGATACGATCCAGCCACAGCGCCTCCTGAAGCACTGTAAGATACGGATGCGATTCGCGGTAGGAGTGCCAGCCTGCGCCATCAATATGGATTTTTTCCCGAATGATTTCGGCGTCCTGCCTAACGGAGCTGGGGGAAGAGGCCAATAATTTCTGATAGGCCGCATCAAACTGCTTGCGGATTCCTAGATCCCCGATCAGCGGGCTGTGACTGGAGACCAGCAGGGAGATGAGCTCATCAGGCGTCATCCCGGTCAGGTTCGTTCGATAGCTCTCTTCCAGCACCCAACCGCCGAGGGAGCCTCTTTCCGCATAGACGGGAATACCGGCCGAGCTTAGACTTTCCATATCGCGTATGATCGTTCGTTCCGATACCTCGAGCTGCTCCGCTAAATAACGGGTATTTTTCTTACCCCCGTTTTGTAGCATCAGCATAATGGACAATAGACGATCCGCCCTCAAGTCATGTCACCTCTTTAATATCTGTAGAAGATAATTGTATTGTAGCACGGATGTAAGACAAGGGATGTCATATATGACTGATACGATAAGGATGTTGCGAATATTCAGTATACAGGTGGAGGTTACGCTATGAATCAGAATGAGCTTAAGCCATTACAAGGTAAAGTAGCCGTCGTTGCCGGAGCGACCCGTGGGGCTGGCCGCGCCATTGCGGTGATGCTGGGTGTTGCAGGGGCAACGGTGTATTGCACGGGACGGAGCGTACGTGGTCAGGTGTCGGATATCAAGCGGTCTGAGACGATTGATGACACGGCGGATATGTTGACGGCGAGGGGTGGAATCGGCATCGCCGTGCAATGTGACCATACCGTAGAGGAGCAAGTAAAGGCATTGTTTGAACGGATTCGCGAGGAGCAGCAAGGACGGCTGGACATCCTCGTTAATGATATATGGGGAGGCGAGAACCTCACGCACTGGAATATCCCGTTCTGGGAGCAGTTTCTGTCCGATGGATTGTTGATGCAGGAGCGGGCGGTTACCACGCACATGATCACAAGTTATTACGGTGTTCCGCTGATGGTGGACAGCGGCGGGGGATTGGTCATTGAAGTTACGGATGGATCTACGTATCGGTATCGCGGGAACTTGTACTACAGCCTGGCAAAAATTTCGGCGATCCACCTGGCTGCTGCCATGGCGGAAGAGTTGCGTCCCTATCAGGTAACTGCGCTGTCTGTTACGCCAGGATTTCTGCGTTCCGAGCAAATGCTGGATCACTTTGGCGTGACGGAAGACAATTGGCAGGATGCCGCAGCGCAAGAGCCGCATTTCATCGAGTCGGAGACCCCGTATTTCCTTGCGCAGGGCATTGCTGCGCTCGCAGCCGATCCGAATGTAGCCGACAAGAGCGGCAAGGCGCTCTCCAGCTGGGATTTGTCGGATGAATACGGATTTAGCGACATTGATGGACGCAGGCCGCATTGGGGGAATTATGCGAAGAAGCAAGCCCTTCCTCTTTTATAAAAGAAGGGGCATGTAAAACAGGGTGACCTACCGCCATGATGGCGAATAGGTCACCCTGTTTGGTTGTGGATTTATCCGCTGCGTAATCTGAATCGTGGCAGTTGCCGGTAAATCGCACCATGAAAGTCTTCATCCTATTCAATCAAGTTAGGAACGGCCGCGTCTCATCGAACCCATGATCAGGCTGACGATAAAGACAAGCACCACGGCACCGATCAGAGCAGGCAGGATGAAGAATCCTCCCATTTCCGGTCCCCAAGATCCGAGCAGAAGTCCACCAAGCCAAGCACCGACAAAACCAGCAATGATGTTACCGATGATACCGCCGGGAATGTCTCTGCCCATAATCAAGCCCGCAATCCAACCAATGATACCACCAACGATTAATGACCAAAGAAAACTCATTGTTTATCACCTCGTATAAGTTATAGTTGTTTGTGCCTTACTATTAACCAAAGACGTGACTTTTAAACCGGATGATGACAAAATCACTTTTTTCCAGCAGACGAAATATCGTGTCATTCTTTGATAAATGCTGGGCTTTTGATTATGCTTGAATTATCGTTAGGTTGAGAATAATAAAGGAGCTGGCATGGGACTCATGGTTGAGAAATGGACTGAAGAATATACGATTCAATCCGTTGATGCGGATTTTAGAGGGGATTGCCGTTGGTCTTCGCTGCTCAGTATTTTGCAAAGAGCGGCTGACCGGCATATTGAGGCGCTCGGGATCAGTCGCGAGGAGATGATCGAGCGGGGAATGGGCTGGATGCTGATAACGCTTGAGCTTGATATGCGGCAGATGCCAAGGGATATGGACACAGTATATGTTGACACCTGGAGCCGCGGGTCCAAAGGAGCGCTGTGGCACCGGGATTATCGGATAAAGAACGGCTCTGGAGAAATGCTGGGCGAAGCCCGCTCGGTATGGGCCCTGGTAGATATCCATAAACGGAAAATTTTGCGTCCGTCCATGTTTCCATATGAGGTGCCGATCGGTGAGGAAACGGTTGGAGAACTGCCAAACAAAGCCGTATTACCGGAAGGAGTACAGCTGGATGAGGCTTATACGTACATGGTCCGGTACAGCGGAATCGATACGAATGGTCATTTGAATAATGCCCGTTATGCAGACCTGTGCTTTGACGTGCTGAGTGAGCAGGAGCTTCGGGAAGGGCAAGTGACCGGCTTCAAGATTACATATCATAACGAGGCCAGGCTGAAGGATACGATGCTGATCCGACGTTCGGTAGAAGAGAACAACAGGGTGTACGTACAAGGCACGTCGCCTGACGGAACCAACTTTTTTGAAGCGGCTATCGTTAGGGAATCATAAACCATCAGGTGGATTCTTTCGGAAGGGAAAGAACGGCCTGACGCTTCATGGAGGGTGAACGGATGTACAAAATCATGATTGTTGAGGATGACCCCAAGCTGGCGGGGCTGCTGCAATCGCATATCGAGCGGTACGGAAATGATGGAACCATCATCGAAGATTTCGATCATGTGCTGGAGCGATTCCATGAGATAAAGCCGCATATTGTTCTGCTCGACGTGAATCTGCCAAGCTTTGACGGCTATTATTGGTGCCGCCAGATCAGGTCGGTCTCAACCTGTCCGATTATTTTCATATCCGCTCGGAACGGGACACCCGATCAGTTACGGGCGCTGGAGAACGGCGCGGATGATTATATCACCAAGCCGTTTGCTTATGATATCGTCATCGCCAAGATCCACAGCCAGCTTCGACGCGTATACGGTGATTATGCAGCAGCATCCGCCGAGCGTACGGTTGAGAAGGACGGGCTGGTCCTGTATCCCGAACGGATGGAGCTGATCCTTGAGGACCGGACATCCATACTCACCAAAAAAGAAACCATCCTCCTGGAAACGCTGCTCAGCCGGAGCCCGCGGCTGGTCACGCGCGAGACGATTCTGGAGAAGCTGTGGGATGATACATTCGTTGACGATAATACGCTCAGCGTGAATATTAACCGGGTGCGCAAACGGCTTGCGGAATTAGGGATTGAGAATGCGCTGGAAACGATCCGCGGCTCCGGATACCGACTGCATACGGTTTGGAAGAGGTAAGGGCAGGCTGTGAAAAAGCTGTTTTGGCGTGAGCAACTGCCCTTGATACTATTTACGGTCGCCGAGTTGTTTGTGGTGCTGCTCGTATTCTGGTATGACGGTTATGATCATCCGGTGACAGCGGCCTATGCCGTTTTCCTCGGTCTGACCATTCTGGGCGGATACTTGGCATTCAGGTACTTCACGCACCGGGATTTCTATGAGCGGCTGTCACAGCCTATCAGGTCGCTGGAGGAATCGATCAAGCATAATGAATCCGCCCCGCTGCCCACGGCTCTTAGCGAGCTTATGGAAGAGCAATACCGTCAATACCGAACGGTCATGGAAGAGTGGGAGCGCCGGCGGAAAGAGCATATGATCTTCATGAATCAATGGGTACATCAGATGAAAACGCCGCTGTCTGTCATTGAGGTGATCACGCAAGAAGATGATAACGATTCCTTCAAGAGTATATCCGAAGAGTCCGACCGGATTCGGCGCGGGCTTGAGATGGTGCTTTACATGTCCAGGCTTGAAACATTTGAACAGGATTTCAGCGTGGAGCCTGTGAAGCTCTACCAGATTGCAGTCGATGCAGTTCACGAGAACAAGCGCTACTTTATTCACAGCCATGTGTATCCGGAAGTCCGGATCAACCCGGACCTCACCGTCCAGACGGATGCCAAGTGGCTTCGTTTCATCATGCTGCAGCTGCTGTCCAACGCCGTCAAATATTCCGCCGGTACCGGCCTTAAAGTGACGATCCAAGCCCACCGGAGCGAGAATCACCGTCATGTTGTGCTGGAGATCACGGATCGCGGGATAGGCATACCCAAATCCGACATGAAGCGGGTGTTCGACCCGTTCTATACCGGGGAAAACGGACGCAAGCTGAAGGAATCCACCGGCATGGGCTTATATCTCGTCAAGGAGGTCGTTCATAAAATGAACCACCAAATCGAGTTGGAATCCGAGCAGGGGAAAGGAACGACCGTGAGGTTGATTTTTTCGAGGTGAGACTATCTCATGGTGGCGGTCGTTCACTGAGGATGTTATGACGGTTATACCATCCATGGTGGTTCAGGGCCACCGAACGTATTTGTTTCGAGACTGCATTGAAGGGGTTGTAATCAGATACTCTGGGTCACGTAGCTGGTAAGCTGACCTTGTCTCGCGCTGAGAATGTTTTGGTAAACATTACGAAGCGCTGAGATAAGGTTTTTTTGTTTGTTTAATATATTGAAGTATGCATCCGCACGCACCAGCGAAAGAGGACGAAACGATTCCGAAGAAGCGAAGCGGTCGCCTTTGCACCCGAATTTTTACCACAGCGTAATCGTTCAGAAAATTAGGGGGCAACAGCGATCGTAGGAACGTTACGTACTCGAAGCGGCCTTAGAATCACAACCGTGACGTACTCTGAGTGGGTCTGCGCATGAATCTTACACCGATGTAAGATTGGTGAAAGAGTGATCGATAGGAGAAGCTCCGGGGATGCTATACACTAACCTTACAAGATATGAATAACGAAGGTGAGGTTTACAAGATGGAAATTCTAAACGTGCGCAATTTGGGCAAAGTCTACAAGGCCGCGGTGTCCCACGAGGCGCTTTCCAATATCAATCTGAGCATCAACGAAGGGGAATTCGTTGGCATCATGGGACCATCCGGCAGCGGAAAAACAACGCTGCTTAACATGATATCAACCATCGACCGTCCCACATCCGGGGAGATCTACATTGGCGGGGAAGATCCGTTCCGTTTATCCCAGGACAAACTCGCGATGTTTCGCCGCCGAGAGCTCGGGTTTGTCTTTCAGTCCTTCAACCTGCTGAATACGCTGACGGTGAAGGAGAACATCCTGCTGCCGTTGGCGCTGGACGGGGTGGATCTGGATGAGATGAATCGCCGGGTAGGGATATTGGCCGAGAAGCTGGGCATTACATCGATTCTGGATAAGCGGACTTACGAAATATCCGGGGGACAGGCGCAGCGGACGGCCGTAGCACGTGCGATGATCCATGTACCGAAGCTGGTCCTGGCCGATGAACCGACGGGGAATCTGGACTCCAAATCGGCGCGCGACGTCATGGAGATTATGGACCGGAGAAACAAAGAGGACAAAGTGACGATGCTGCTGGTCACCCACGATCCGGTTGCCGCAAGTTACTGCAATCGGGTGGTGTTTATCAAGGACGGTCAGTTGTACAACGAAATCACATACGGCGAGAGCCAATCGGCCTTTTATCAAAAAATCATCAATGTGTTATCGCTGCTGGGAGGTTCGGGACATGAATTTTCGCCAGTTCGCCATTAACAATGTCCTGCGCAGCAAGCGCACGTATATCGCCCATTTCCTGAGCAGCGCCTTCTCGGTCATGATTTTCTTTACCTACGGGCTGCTGTCGTTTCATCCGCAGCTTAAGGATGGCCTGGTGTCCTCCAGTGATACCATGTCCATGCTGGGCACGATGGGGATGACGGTATCCCAGTATATTGTGTTTGTCTTTTCGTTCTTTTTCCTGCTCTATTCCGTGGGGGCCTTTATTAAAGTCCGGAAGAAGGAATTCGGCATACTGTTGATTCTCGGGATGTCCCGCAAGCAATTGAACCGAATGCTGTTCATCGAAAATATATTGATTGGCGTTGCGGCGATCGCAGCCGGGATCGGGACGGGCGTTCTGTTCTCGAAACTGATTCTGTTAATCAGCGCGAAGCTGCTGGCCGTGGATAATGGACTTCCGTTTTATTTTCCGCTCAAAGCGCTTCTTATCACAGCAGCGGCTTATGCCGTCCTGTTCCTGCTGATTGCACTGTGTTCTTCGTTCATGCTGAGGAAGGGCACGCTGCTTGCGCTCGTTAAAGCGGAGGAAAGTCCCAAACCGCAGCCCAAAGCCTCTCCTTGGCTGGCCGTGCTGGCTGTCCTGTTGATTGGTGCCGGATACGGTATGGTTTTGGCCTTTGCGATTCTCCAAATCTTTAATTTTATTCTGCTGTTTGGAGGCGTTGTTCTCGTTGTCATCGGCACGTATTTTCTCTTCACCCAGTTCAGCGTATATTTTATGCGGTATTTGCAGAAGAAGGAGCGATTTTTCTTCCGTCGAACCAATCTGCTGACAATCTCGGAGCTCCTGTACAGAATCAAGGACAATGCGGTGATGTTTTTCCTCGTTTCGGTTATCTCGGCATCTGCCTTTACCGGTATCGGGACCACGCTCGCAATTGGAGATCCGGGGCTGTCGGCCATGGAGAATCCTTATGCCTACACATACTCCATGTATGATGAGGACGCTGATAAAGGGAATCGGCATCTTGATATCATCAGGGAGGAGCTTAAAAAGGGCGGATTCGATTATAAGGAGGCGGAGGTTACCCCGATTTTCTCGGATAACGGGGTGCAGCTGGTTAAGCTTAGCCAATATAACCGTCTCATTCAGTCACTGGGTTACCCGGCAGAAACATTGGGCGATCTGGAAGGAATCTTGACTCCGGGAACGGTCTCGGAGAAGAACAGCTACCGAATCAACGGTCCTTTAAATAGTCAGTTCGAGGTATTAAACGGCAAGAAATCGGAAATCGTCAAGGTGCTCAAAGCCGAAACGTTTATTGCCGTACCGGCAACCTATGGCGAGACGCTGGTCGTATCCGACCGCTTGTACGACGATGCGTTCAAGGCACAGCAGGATCAGGATGAGGAGTACGGTTATGCGGCATACCATACGTTTTACGTACAGGATTGGAAGAATACTGGGGATGTATCCAGAGCGATTCTGGATCGTCTCAACGAGAATGAGGACTACAGTTATTATGTAAAATCATTGTATATGGATTGGAAAAGTGCTCAGCAGCAGAACGGCATTCTGCTTATGGTAAGCGGCTTGGTCGGCATCGTGTTCTTCACCTTCGCGGCAAGCTTTGTTTATTTCCGGCTGTACGCGGATCTTGCCCGGGACGAACAGCAGTATCGCATGATTGCGAAGGTCGGACTCAGCAAAAAAGAGCTTGGCACTATCATTACCAAGCAGCTTGTCATTATGTTCTTTTTACCAATGCTGATCGCACTCATTCATAGCGGCGTTGCCTTCGTAGCCCTGCAGCAACTGGTAGACTTCTCGATTGTTGGGCACAGTTTGAAGATCTTTATCTTCTTCCTGAGCATCCAGGTCATATATTTCTTTATTACTCGCTGGCGTTATCTGGACCGTCTCAACAAAATCATTCAGTAAAAATCGCCATTTCTTCGTTGAAAAGTGCCAAAACGGGTATGTTATTACAAGAAGCATTTACAACGAGAAGTGGGGGCGATTCCATAATGAATGATCACAGCATGTTAAAGACGGGTGCAGTCGAGACGGAAGAGATTACGCCGGATATTCTATCCTTGCGTACGGTTATGGTGAACGTCCAGATGATCGGTACGCGGGGGACGGGCGACTGGGTACTGATTGATACGGGACTCGGAAATTTTGAAGGGTCCATTGTAGAAGAAGCTGAGAAAAGATTCGGAAAGCCGCCGGTTTGCATTGTGCTCACCCATGGCCATTTCGACCATGTCGGGAATGTGAAGGAATTGGCGGACCGCTGGAGTGTACCTGTCTACGCTCATCGGGATGAACTCCCATTCCTTACGGGAAAAGAAGACTATCCACCAGGTGATCCAAGCGTGGGCGGCGGATTGATGGCCCGCGTTGCCCCGATGTATCCGAACAAAGCCATCGATCTGGGCTCCAGGATACAACCGCTGCCGGAGAACGGCAGCGTGCCGGGTCTTTCTGAATTTAAATGGCTGCCGACACCGGGCCATAGCCCCGGCCATATCTCCCTGTTCCGCGAACGGGATCGAGTCCTCGTTGCGGGAGACGCGGTGATTACGGTGAAGCAAGAGTCGGCGCTAGCCGTCATCGGGCAGGAGAAGGAGCTGCATGGTCCGCCGATGTATTTTACCCCGGATTGGGATCTTGCGCGGGAGTCGGTTCGCCGCCTGTCAAGCTTGAATCCCGGAGTTCTGATCACGGGACACGGAGTTTCGATGCGGGGTGAGGAGCTTACCGCTTCACTCGAACGGCTAGCTCGGAATTTTGATCGTTTGGCCGTTCCCGAGCAAGGTCGGTATGTGGATGAGGAACCAAATTGAATGAGGACGGATCAATCATCCGTTTCATGATATGAACGTTTTATAGGCTGAACGAGACACCATAAGGGCGATGGCCTTGCGGTGTTTTTTCATAGGCTGAATATTCAATATGGAAATGATTAACGGAATTGTGCGAAAATGAAGGTGATAGCAACACCAGATTTTTAAAAAAAAGATGAACTGGCGTGAACCTAATCGCGCTCTCAGGCATCTAACTTATGTAAGGCAAAGGAAGTGTTGCAGAGGAGGTCTCCCAATGTGAACAAGAAATCCAATATAGTACGCGATGTCCAGCTTGCCAAGCATGGGGATCGGGAAGCCTTTAGCAGGCTGGTCCACGCTTGTGAGCGTAATTTGTATGGCTTGGCCCGCTTGTATCTGAGGCGGGAAGAGGATTGCGCGGATGCCGTACAGGAAGCGATTTATAAATCCTTCGCAGCGATGTCGACCTTAAAGCAGCCTGCTTATTTTAGAACATGGCTGTCCCGCATTCTTATTCATGAATGCCTGCAACTGCTGCGCTCCCAGCAGCGGCTGCGGACGGTTGAACTTGCCACTGGGGGTGTCGATGCACTGCCGTATGAAGCGATCGAACTCAACGAAGCCGTGACCCATCTGGAAGATGATTTACGCAGAGTTATTCAGCTTCACTATTATCGGGATATACCGATCAACCATATCGCCAAGATGGTAGGTATACCGGAAGGAACGGTGAAATCCCGGCTGTACCGGGCGCGTGCCATATTGGCGGAAAGATTGGATCCTTCCACGGAAAGGAACGTGAGCCACGACCCGATAGTATGTAAGGAGCCGAGTCTGAAGAACTTTGCTCCTATACTCATGATGATCCGGACGGTTAGGCTTATCGGCGATTACGATATCATTCACAGATCATGGGGTGTAACGGCTTGATGGAAACGAAACAGAATGTCAGATTGATGGACAAACCCGACCTTGGAGCATGTTCCGAGCTGATGCTCAAGGTCTTTAGCGGCGAACCCTGGTTCGATCAGTGGGACTCCGTGCAGCATGTACAGCAATACCTCGGAGAATTTATGGACAATCCGGTATTCCTGGGATTTGTTATAGAACAGGATGGTCAGATACTGGGAGCTTGTTTTGGTCATACGAAGAGTTGGTATAGCGGTAAGGAATACTATATCCAGGAGTATTATATCGATACCGATCTGCAGGGCGGCGGACTAGGTTCGGCATTAATGCATGGCATAAAGGAGTATTTGAAATCGATTAACATTCATTGCATGGTGCTGCTTACGGAAAAGGATCTTCCGGCGGAAGATTTTTATCGGAAACACGGTTTTGAAGTGAAGAAGGATATCATTTTTATGGCCAACAGATTTTAGTCGGCGGGATATATATTGAAAATAGGGGAGCTGTCTTGATGTCGGTGCGTGTTCTTAACTAACCAAATTGTATAGGACTCTCTGCTTGTCTTTTGGCAAAAACCCACTTTTCGTGAGGTTTATTTGTCATGGCGCGAAGGCTCTGAGTCCACCTGGTTAAGAACACAACAGCCATCCCTTATATATTGACTGTACAGCCGTGCCCCGGGCACGGCTTCCCGCTGGGGGACAGAAGGTGGACGATGGTTCATTAAAATGTACCCCATGTAAAGGACAATTAAAAAAGGTTAGGCACTTTGAAGAAGATGATTTCTGTACTGTACAGGAGTCATCTTCTTTAAGTTCCATTGATATCGATAGTGGTTGTAATACGTTGATATCGATAGTGGTTGTAATACGTCATATAGCTTTTAATCTCTTGTTTT
>NZ_JBNDYG010000063.1:0-32067 GCF_049893405.1 Paenibacillus sp. Dod16 | reverse complement strand
GGATTGGATTTTATCTTGTTCACATCACGTTGACTAAATAACTTAATACTCATGGTTTTCTCCCCGAATTTTATTTCCTTAAGTATATAGAAAAGTACCCCGTAGAGTAGACCTTTTTTAGGTGTCTACTCTACGGGGTACATTTTACATGGACTTCTGTCCTTTTTTTATTACTGCACGTATGGGGTTACGTGTGTTCTTTTCCAGGGGCAATAACCACCCCATATTCAGGAAAAGAGCGTGATTCACATGATGAATTATATAGAAGAAGTGAAAACCAAGGTTCGTTTGCAGGAAGGCGTTCAGGTGATTGAACAGCTGCTGGTAGCGAGTTATATGCGGCCCGGTATTTCAACCAAAGAGCTGGCACGACATACGTATCTACCCGTTCCAATCACTGCCGCAATCAAGAAGGAGCTCATCAAGGCAGGTGCTCTCATTCAAGAGCGGGGAGTTCGCTGCACCTCTGCCGGGAAGGTGTATGTTGAACATGAACTGGGATACGGCGGGATCGATCAAGATCTGTATCAGAAGCTTATGGCCGAGGAACACGATTGGCAGCCGGAGCTTTCTAATGTACTAGCGAGGCTCACGGAGATCCTGGAGCAGCGCCCCCAAGTCGATGTTCAGATCGACCAATCCCAATGCACGGTGGAGACGAGTCTTCGGAGAGCCGTTCTGTGTCTGAGGGAGCATAGCCTGATCGGCAAGAACATCCTGTGCGTTGGCGATGACGACCTTGTGAGCATCTCGCTGGGTCTGCTGCTTAAACGGCTGTTCCCGAACGCAAAGGACCAGAGAGCCGCCATTACCGTAATGGATATCGATGAGCGATTCCTGCGGTTTATCCAGCGTGCAGCTGCAAAAGAAGGCTTATCGGTTACATGCAGACATATCGATCTTAGGCAGCCTTTGCCTGAGGGCTGGAACGGGCAATATGATTGCTTTTTTACGGATCCGCCGTACACGCTTCAAGGGCTGACCCTGTTCTTATCCAGAGGGATTAGCGCGTTGAAACACGAGAAGGGATGCCCCATCTTTCTCTCCTTCGCCCACAAATCTCCCGATTTCACATGGTCCATGCAGCGTGAATTTGTCCGTATGGGTTTGTCGGTAAAGCAGGTGCTGCTTCATTTCAATCAATACATCGGAGCGCAGATGATCGGCAATAGCGGTCAGATGATTGTGCTAACAACGACGGAATTTACGGAGCCGCATATTACGGATTCTTTTGAGGAGGAGCTCTACACAGGCGAGGTTAGGCGAACGGTCCGAACCTACAGATGCATCCAATGTCAGGGCGAGCTGCAGGTGGGCGTGCAGGGTGATTATTCCACGATTGAGGATTTGAAGAAGCAGGGCTGTCCCGTATGTGCCAATCTTACGTTCACATGGCTGGCTAAGAAAACGATCTGACTTATCTTTGTGGAAACAATCGAGGGGAGGTTATAATAGGGGGACAGAGGAAGGGGAGGGCTATGAAAGTATTAGTATTGGCTGAGAAGCCGTCCGTTGCAAAGGAAATTGCGAGAGTAATGGGCAGCCGCGAGAAGCAGAAGAATTATTTTGAAGGACCGAAATATATTGTGACCTGGGCGCTTGGACATTTGGTAGGACTTGCCGAACCCGAGGACTATGATAAGAAGTACCAGACTTGGGCGCTGGAGGATTTGCCGATCCTCCCGGATAACACGAGGCTTAAGGTGCTGAAGGAAACAAGCCACCAGTTCAAGACGGTTCAGCATCTGATGAAGCGCCCGGATGTCGGCGAGATGATTATTGCCACCGATGCTGCCCGTGAAGGGGAGCTGCTTGCACGCTGGATCCTCAAAATGGCGAAGTGGAACAAGCCGTTCAAGCGGCTGTGGATTTCTTCCCAGACGGATAAGGCGATCAAGGAAGGTTTTGCATCACTCAAGCCGGGGCAGCAGTTCGACCGGCTGTATGAGTCCGCACGCTGCCGGGCGGAGGCGGATTGGATGGTTGGACTGAATGTGACGCGTGCGCTGACGACCAAATTTAATGCACAGTTGTCGGCAGGCCGGGTTCAGACGCCAACGCTCGGGATGATCATGGACCGGGAGAAGGAAATCGTGAATTTCCGCTCTCAGGAATATGAGACGCTGCAGGCGGATCTTGGGAATTTTGAGGTTTCGTGGCGTCCGGCCGGCGGAGATGGTCGTCTATTCGAGAAGGATAAGGCGGCCAAGCTGAAGCAGAAGCTGGAGGGCAGCATCGGTAAAATCGTCAGCGTGAAAAAGAGCGAGAAAACCGAGCCGCATCCACTGGCCTATGATTTGACCGAATTACACGAACGTACTGCAGCGTCTGTATGAGCAGCATAAGCTGGTCACCTATCCGCGTACGGACAGCCGTTACCTGACATCGGATATGGTCGGAACGTTGAAGGAGAGACTTTCGAGCATCGCGATCGGGCCCTATGCCTCCATTGCACGTCCGCTGCTGCGTAAAAATTTATCGCCGGGCAAACGGGTCGTGGATGACAGCAAGGTTACGGATCACCATGCCATCATTCCAACCGAACAGACCGTGCTGCTGAATCAGCTGTCAGTGGATGAACGCAAGCTGTACGATCTTATCGTACGCCGTTTCATCAGCTTGTTCTATCCTCCTGCCCGCTACGATAACGTATCGGTTACCGTTCAGATTGAGGGAGAACAGCTCTACGCAAAAGGAACTACGATCAAGGACAGCGGCTGGCGCGAGGTATACGGCGGCGATTATGATGATGACGCTGAAGACGAGCAGGACGATGTTCAGGGCCAGTCTTCAGGCAAGCTCCTGCCGGAGCTGAGAGAAGGAGAGTCGGTGAAGGTGGTCCGCCGCGTACTGAAACCGGGACGCACCCAGCCGCCGAAGCGTTATAACGAAGCGGCGCTGCTCTCCCAGATGGAGAAGCACGGACTGGGAACCCCCGCGACTCGGGCTGATATCATCGAGAAGCTGGTTAGCTCGGATACGATCGAACGGCAGGGGCAAACCCTCCATCCGACAGGCAAAGGCAAGCAGCTGATCGAGCTTGTCGCTCCAGAGCTGAGAACACCGGAGCTCACGGCACGCTGGGAGGCCGAGCTCGAGCGGATCGCGAAGGGGCAAGGCAAGCCGGAACCGTTCTTGCGTGGAATTCGGGACATGACCAAGAAGCTGGTCACGGATGTGAAGGGAAGCGAAGCGGAGTACAAACCGCATAATGTCTCGAACAGCCACTGTCCGGATTGCGGGACAAGACTGCTGGAGAAGAAGACTAAGCGCGGCAAGCTGCTTGTCTGCCCGAGTGACGATTGCGGATACAAGCGTTCAGGCGAGAAGCGTCTGTCCAATCGCCGCTGTCCGCAGTGTCACAAGAAGATGGAGATGAAAGAAGGCAAGGCGGGGCTGTTCGTGCAGTGCCTGGGCTGCGGCATTACGGAAACGCTGAAGAAGGATGCCAAGCATGTGAACAAACGCGAGGAGCGGAAGCTCGTGCAGCAATATAGTAAGCAGGAGTCGATCGGTTCGAACCTGGGCGACCTGTTGAAGGCGGCCCTTGAGCAGAAGGGGAAGGAATAATCTGCATAAGGCTTCTCCCAATTGCTGAAAAGCGATTTTCTTGCCGTCGCTAGCATAACCTCGGGTAGAATGGCTCATTCTACGGACAGGGGGTGATTTGCATGCCGAATCATAAAGCAAGAAAAAGCGAAAACCAGCAGAACAAATCAAGCATTCTTGAGGAGAGCAAGACCCTCAAACCGAAAAAGGCTGCAGACTATGTTCCGAGCCTGAATGAAATATCCAAGAATGAATCATAAGTTTTGAGTAGTGGTTGAGCATGGCCTGGTTGTCATTATGCCGGACACGGGTTCGTTGGAATTATGACGTCGTCCGTGTCCTAATAATGGCATTCATAGATGGGCATGATCCAAGATTATTTAGCCGGCATTGTCTTCATTAGCCTGCAGTTTTATAATAGCCATAGAATGTATAGCAAATGGCTGATTGGGGAAGATCGATCAGTTGGAATGGGGGTGCGTGAACCAACGTGAGACCTGCACTGATCGTTTGGTTTATTTTTATCAATGCGGTAGCCTACCTGGTCATGTCGGAGGATAAACGGCGTGCCCGAATGGGACGGGATCGGGTTCCGGAGAGAACGCTGTTTCTGCTGGCTGCCATAGGCGGGGCCTTGGGTGTATGGATTGCCATGTACCGCAAGCGTCATAAAACAAGGCATTTATCATTTAAAATGGGCGTGCCGCTGTTGTTAGTCGTGAATGTCGCGCTATACACGTACTTCTGGGGATAGTCTGTTTAATCTGAACTACATAGGAATATCTTAGCGAGTCAGCAAGCTCGTTTCATATCGGTATGAAGTTGTTTAATAATAAGTAGTAGGTCTTTTAACTGTAGTAGGTCTCTTAACTATAGAAAGAGGTGGCCTGTATGCTTTTTACTAAAATTCTTCTAGCTTACGACGGCTCCAAAGCAGCGAATAAAGCGCTCGGACGTGCGGTTGAACTTGCCAAGGTAACACCGGGAGCTACGCTGGATGTCATTCATGCTTACGATTTTCCGCGTTTCTTCGTTGGGGAAGGGCTTGCCCCAATTCCAGCTTCACTTAATAAAGATGTCTACGATCTTGCTGTGCAGACGACAGAGGAAATCCGCGAGCGGATTGAGAAGTCAGGCGTTAACGGCCAAGTGGAGATGATCCAGGGTCCTCCGGCTGAAGTCATTCTGGAGTATGCGAATCAGAACGGCAGTGACCTGATTGTCATCGGCAGCCGCGGTCTTGGCGGTATCCGCGAGTTCGTACTGGGCAGTGTCAGCCATAATGTAGTGCAGCATGCAAAGATTCCGGTACTGGTAGTAAAATAATGTTGTTGGGACGCTTAGGCGTCCCTTTTTTATAGAGATTCGTTTTTTCCGATTTTGCATCCGCAGGTGCGGCTTCATATTTATCGTACGCGATTTGGGCCGTATCTTTCGAAGCGTCCGTTAAGAGGATAGGTGTTTTCTGTCAGAGGAGGTTCATATGGAAATTATTCTGCTTATGGTCTTGGTTGTTCTGGTCGGTCTTATGGTCTCCAGTCGAATGACGGCAATGGAGAAGCGAATGAGGCAGCAGCAGAACACGTTAAATCAAATGGCAAACCAATTAGGAATACCTGAACCGCCGGTTCATGAGGAAGTCAAACAGCTGCTGGCGGAGGGGCAGGACATTAAAGCGATTAAAATCGTAAGGGAAGAATTAGGATTGTCTTTGGTCGAAGCCAAACAATATGTAGATGCCATCAAACATGGGAAGCGGTAGAACCGGTCGTTCGCGGGAAGAAATGCGGGTTTCCCGATTACAAATGAGGTGCTGCATTCTCCAGGGTAAGCTCCCAGCTCCCGTCCCGGAACTCTACCCTGTGCAGCCCGGTGTTCGCCGCCGGGAAGAACGGATTCTTATTGCTCCATGCCATATCCTTGATTAGATGATAGATGATGTTAATCACTCCCCCGTGAGTGACCACCAATACGTTCTCATGATCGTTTGTAGCAAGCTGATCCTGGCATAACCTCGTGAAGGTTTTCTTAATCCGCTGGAAATTTTCTTGCGGACTTTCACCGCCCGGGTATCTTTCGTCCATCCGTAAGCTGGAAAAATACAACCCGGGAAATTTTTCTTCAGCTAATGTGTGGGGCATGCCGGCTAGCAGACCGTTGTTGGTCTCCCTCCAATCCTCGGAACCATGAAACGGAAGGCTAAGCTTATCGGCCAATATGGAGGCAGTCTGATAAGCCCTCTGCAGATCGCTGCACACGATCCGGTGGATATTAAAATCATGTTTGTGTTCGTTTAAGTATTGCCCCAGCTTCTCCGCTTGCCTGATCCCTTCGTCAATGAGCCTGCGCTGGCTCCACCCTCCGCGGTACCCTTCTTCATCTTGACCATGCCTTACGAGATAGATAGCCATTGGTTCCTCCTTAGTAATAGATTCTGCTTTTGCGAGATTCAAATATAGATATCGAATTAAAGTTCTGTCGTATTTCATACTCATGTCGGATGATAAGATTTCGACACTCGACCCCATCTTCCTTGTAAGTAGCTACAATTAAAGAGCAGAATACGGTCTTATTTTATTCTGCGATAATACTTTTCCCTTACCCTCTATGCAGCAGCAAAAAAAGGTTCTCGCTCCAGCGGAGCGGACGAATCGTGGATGGAGAAGCGAAGCGTTCGCCTTTAAACACGGGAAACAACCCTATATTGTTCAATCCAGTTTCCCGTGTTTAACAGCGATCGGAATCACGATGCGTCAGCGCAGCGCTGCCATCACTGCCCACACCTTTTTTATGAACGACCGTTGCCCTTGCCTTCAATAAAGCCCGCAATCTCCAAGAAGTTTTTGCTGCAGCATTGCTCACTCCCTAGATACGAACATTATTTTTTATGTAAATCCGATTGTTCGTGTTTAGGTTGACATTTGGTGTCAGAAATTGATAAACTGAGGATGTTGAGGTTCAAAATAACTTATAAAGCGTGATTGATGAAATTTAATATTTCTCGTATAAAGCCGGGGATATGGCCCGGAAGTCTCTACCCGGAAACCGTAAATTTTCGGACTACGAGGGAATACAAACGGTGCGGCTACGACGGGGCTTGGTTTCATGTTTGCCTCTTTGGCGGCGGATGCGCAAGATTCTTCTGCTTGACGCAGGCAGCAGCGTTCGTAATCCTTGTATGTCCGAGACCTGCACAGATTTTGTGTTTACGGGATCGGACTTTTTTTTCAGCAGCAGCCATTATATTGTCGAATTTCGAAGAAAGCGGGGGTAACTCATGACAGCACAAGTAGGAGTCATTATGGGAAGCCAATCAGATTGGGATACGATGTCCCATGCATGCCAGGTGCTAGACGAGCTTGAAATTCCTTATGAGAAAAAAGTCGTATCCGCTCACCGGACGCCGGACTTGATGTTCCGGTATGCCGAGGAAGCGGAGGGCCGAGGACTTCGCGTCATTATCGCCGGAGCCGGCGGGGCCGCTCACCTGCCAGGAATGGTCGCTTCGAAGACGGTATTGCCGGTTATCGGCGTTCCGGTTAAATCGAAAGCGCTGAAGGGGCTGGATTCATTGTTGTCGATCGTACAGATGCCGGGCGGCATTCCGGTAGCAACCGTAGCGATCGGTAAAGCGGGGGCAACCAACGCCGGATTGCTCGCAGCCCAGATTTTGGGTACTTCGAATGCGGGGATTCGGGAAAGAGTGCAAGCGCGCAGGGACCGTATCCGTGACGAAGTGCTGGAAAGCAGCGATAACCTATGATGGAGAACGGAGCACAGCAGACGAAGGTCTCTAGCAAAAAGCTACTGCCTGGTTCCGTCATTGGTGTACTTGGCGGGGGACAACTCGGACGGATGATTGCGCTGGACGGGATCCGGATGGGATATTCGTTCGTCACCCTTGATCCGACGCCGAACTCCCCGCTTGGCCAGATGGCTGATCAGGTTACGGCCCGGTATGACGACGTCGAGGCTGCCCGGCAGCTCGCCGTCAAAGCGGACGTCATTACGTACGAATTCGAAAATGTCGATGCGGGCGTGGCCCAGCTTCTCGAGGAGCAGTCTTATGTTCCCCAAGGAAGCAAGCTGCTGTACACCACGCAGCACCGCTTGCGCGAGAAGGCCGCAATTGAAGCGGCCGGCGTACCGGTTGCGCCGTATCGTGAAATAACAAGCTTGGAAGATTTACAGTCCGCCGCCTCTGAACTTGGACTTCCGTGCGTGCTTAAGACCGCCATGGGAGGTTATGATGGTAAAGGGCAAGCGGTTCTCCGCAGCGAAGATGAGCTGGAATCAGCCTACAAAGAGCTGGCTGCCAGCGGGACGGAGCTGGTGTTGGAGAAGTTCGTGAAGTTCGCGAGCGAGATCTCCGTGATCGCGGCGCGTACGCCCAGCGGCATCGTGAAGAGCTTTCCCCCGGCAGAGAATGTGCATGTCAACAATATTTTGCACTTGTCGATTGTGCCTGCTCGCGTGACAAGCGAAGTACAGCGCAAAGCATGTCAGCTCGCGGAACGCGTAGCTGAAGGCATGGGAGCTGTTGGCCTGCTGGCTGTCGAAATGTTTGTGACCGAGGATGGGGAGCTGTACGTGAATGAGCTTGCACCTCGTCCGCATAACTCGGGTCACTACACGATGGAGGCATGCTCAACCTCTCAATTCGAGCAGCATGTAAGAGCGATCTGCGATCTGCCGCTCGGGGACACAACGCTGCTGAGCCCGGTCGTCATGGTGAACCTCCTGGGACAGCATCTGGAGGAAGCGGTACGGCGCTTTGGAGAGCACGACGCGCTTGCAGAGTCTCTCGGCGTTGTGCCTAAGCTTCATCTATACGGCAAGAGCGAATCGAAGCTTAACCGCAAGATGGGACATATCAACCTCTTGTGCGGGGATGTCGATGACGCGCTCGAATGGGTAGAGAAAACTAATATTTGGAGGCAGGATTAAACGATGATTGAACGTTACAGCAGACCGGAAATGCGGGCGATTTGGACCGAGGAGAACAAATTCAGAGCATGGCTGGAAGTGGAATTGTGCGCATGCGAGGCATGGGCGGATCTCGGCGTCATTCCGAAGGAAGATACCGTTAAGCTTCGCCAGAATGCAACCTTTGATATGGATCGGATTTATGAAATCGAACAGGAAACCCGCCATGATGTCATCGCCTTTACACGCGCGGTTTCAGAAAGCCTTGGCGAGGAGCGCAAATGGGTTCACTACGGTTTGACTTCGACGGATGTGGTGGATACCGCGATGGGATATCTGCTCAAGCAAGCCAACGATATTTTGGAGCAGGACATCCTACGCTTTATCGGTATTTTGAAAGAGAAGGCACTGGCTTACAAGCATACCCCGATGATGGGCAGAACGCATGGGGTGCATGCAGAACCGACAACCTTCGGTTTGAAAATGGCTCTGTGGCATGAAGAAATGATCCGTAACCTGGAGCGCTTCCGCCATGCGGCCGACGGCGTGCAGTACGGCAAAATTTCCGGAGCCGTTGGAACGTATGCCAACATCGATCCTTCGGTTGAAGAATTCGTCTGCCGCAAGCTTGGCACGAAGCCGGCACCGATCTCGACCCAGACGCTGCAACGTGACCGTCATGCGGAATATATGGCAACACTTGCGCTCATCGCGACTTCGCTCGAGAAGTTCGCTACCGAAGTTCGCGCACTCCAGAAGAGTGAGGTACGCGAGGTCGAAGAAGCATTCGCCAAAGGACAAAAAGGTTCCTCCGCGATGCCGCATAAACGGAATCCGATCGGTTCGGAGAACATTTCGGGTCTTGCGCGCGTCATTCGCGGGCACATGGTTTCGGCTTACGAGAACGTGTCGCTCTGGCATGAGCGGGATATTTCCCACTCCTCGGTAGAACGTATCATTCTGCCGGACGCTACGATGCTGCTGAACTACATGCTGAACCGCTTCGGCAACATCGTAAAGAACCTGACCGTCTTCCCGGAGAACATGAAGCGCAACATGGCTCGCACGTTCGGCGTTCCTTTCTCGGGCCGGATCATGACGAAGCTGATCGACAAGGGCTTCAGCCGCGAGCAAGCGTACGACACCGTTCAGCCTCGGGCCATGCAGGCATGGGAAGAGCAGCGTCAATTCCGCGAGATTGTGGAATCCACGCCTGAGATCACCGAGGTGCTCAGCGCCGAGGAGATTGAAGATGCATTTAATCCAAGCTGGCACCTGAAGCATGTGGATACGATTTTTGCCAAGCTGGGACTGGAGTAGTAAGAATTTTTATTAGCGCCTGAAGGCTCTATGAATTTTGGAATCACTACAACGGAGAAGGCGGAATTATTTTGTAGAAGCGTGAGCGGTCCCCTTTGCCCACGGATTTAAACATAGTTAATAAAATTCATAATAAATCTGGGGGCAACAGGGATCGGAAAAATAATCCGCATTCGTAGTGATGAATAAGCTGAAAATCTTTAACATGATACTGAGCATTCTATTTTTCATCCGACAGAAATACAGGGAGCGACGGTCTCAGGTTGAGATATACGTCGCCCCAAGGGGAGGAAAACATGACATTATCGGCATTATCGACCGCCACTCATCTGGTCAACGTACCGCTGCTGTATAAGGGCAAGGTTCGTGAATTGTACGACCTGGGCGAGCACGTACTCATTGTAGTAACCGACCGTATTTCCGCTTTTGACTATGTGCTGGAGCCGCCCGTGCCGGCCAAAGGAACCGTGCTGAACAAGCTGAGCGCCTTCTGGTTTGAACAAACGGCGCAGCTCATCAGCAATCATGTCGTGCATACAGACGTGAACCTCCTGGGCGATGCCGTCAAGGACAAGGAGCTGCTGGATGGACGAATCATGGTGTGCCGGAGGGCCGAGCGTATCGATATTGAATGCGTGGTGCGCGGGTACATTACCGGCGGAGGCTGGAGGCAGTATCAGTCCTCTGGCGAGGTCAACGGCATTAAGCTGCCGGAGGGTCTGCGCAAGAATGAGGCTTTTCCCGAGCCGATCTTCACGCCGGCTGCCAAGAACGATGTCGGTCATGACGAGGACATCCCGCTATCGCGCATGAAGGAGCTTGTCGGCGAGGAGCTGGCGCTGCAGCTGCAGGACAAAAGCCTGATGCTGTACAAGTTCGCCCGCGATTATTGCAGCAAGCACGGCATTATTTTGGCCGATTGCAAGTTTGAGTTCGGTTTAATCGATGGAGAGATCATTCTGATCGATGAGATTTTCACGCCGGATTCCTCCCGTTTCTGGGATGAGAAGAATTACGCGCTAGACATTGAGATTGACAGTATGGATAAGGAGCCCGTCCGCACGTATCTCGCTTCGTCCGATTGGGATAAGAACAGTGAGCCGGATCCCCTGCCGCAGGCCGTGGTAGAGGAGACGACGCGCCGCTACACCGATATTTACAGTCGAATCACGGGTGCAAGCCTGTAAAGCTTTTATAAACCATTTCATTCATATATACCGAGGAGGAACAGGATACAATGTTGAAAGCAAAGGTCTACGTCACGATTAAGCAGAGCGTATTGGACCCTCAAGGGGTAGCGGTGCAAGGTGCACTTCATTCGATAGGGTACAAGGAAGTGGAAAGCCTGCGGATCGGTAAATATATGGAACTTGAGCTGGGTACGGACAACCGTGAGGAAGCCGAGCTGCGAGTGAAAGAAATGTGCGAGAAGCTTTTGGCCAATACGGTGGTTGAGAACTACCGTTATGAATTGGAGGGCTAAACCAATGAGATTTGCAGTGCTGGTCTTTCCTGGCTCCAATTGTGATATTGACTGTTATAAGGCGGTAGAAGAGACGATTGGTCAGCCGGTGGATTATGTGTGGCATACGGCTACGGACCTTTCTCCATATGATTGCATTTTGGTACCCGGCGGATTCTCTTATGGAGATTATCTCCGGTGTGGTGCGATTTCCCGATTCGCCCCGGTTATGAGCGAAGTGGCGAAGGCGGCGGAAGAGGGCAAGTATATTCTTGGCATCTGCAACGGATTTCAGATTTTGACGGAAGCCGGACTCCTTCCCGGAGCTCTGCGCCGCAACGATTCGATGAAATTCCGCTGCCATGACACGGTGCTCAAAGTGAACAATAATACAACGCCGTTTACGCGCGATTACGCAGAGGGGCAAGAGATTGTCATTCCGATCGCGCATGGCGAGGGCAACTATTACTGTGATGAAGAAACACTTCAAAAGCTCCGGGACAACCGGCAAATCGTATTTACGTATCAAAACAATCCGAACGGCTCGATCGAGGATATCGCAGGCATCTGCAACGAGCGGGGCAACGTAATCGGCATGATGCCGCATCCGGAGCGTGCGGTCAGCAGCCTGCTCGGCTCGGATGACGGTAAAGCAATGTTTACATCCATATTACAGGCATGGAGGGATACTCATGGCGCAGCAAACGTCCGTTAAGGAACCGACAGCAGAACAGATCGCAGAGCATCAGATTTACAAGCAAATGGGAGTTTCGGACAGCGAGTATGAGCTGATCTGTTCCTTCATGGGACGCAAGCCGAATTACACGGAAATCGGCGTATTCAGTGTCATGTGGTCCGAGCATTGCGCCTACAAAAATTCCAAGCCGCTGCTTCGTCGTTTCCCGACAAGCGGCCCGCGCGTCCTGATGGGACCGGGCGAGGGTGCCGGGATCGTTGATATCGGCGACAACCAAGCGGTTGTATTCAAAATCGAAAGCCATAACCATCCGTCCGCTGTAGAGCCTTATCAAGGCGCAGCCACGGGCGTTGGCGGCATTATCCGCGATATTTTCTCCATGGGGGCAAGACCGGTAGCGATTCTTAACTCGCTTCGTTTCGGCAAGCTGGAGAGCGATCGCGTTAAATATTTGTTTGAGCACGTGGTATCCGGCATTGCCGGTTACGGCAACTGCATCGGGATCCCGACGGTAGGCGGCGAGGTTGTATTCGACGAAAGTTATGAAGGCAATCCGCTGGTCAATGCGATGTGCGTCGGCGTTATCGACCATGATAAGATTCAGCGCGGCGTTGCAAAAGGGGTAGGCAATCCGGTCTTCTATGTCGGGCCTCCAACCGGCCGCGATGGCATCCACGGCGCAACCTTCGCTTCCGTTGAGCTGACGGAGGAATCCGAAGCGAACCGTACGGCCGTTCAGGTCGGCGATCCGTTCATGGAGAAACTTGTGATGGAGTCCTGCCTCGAGCTGATTGATTCCGGCATCGTGCTGGGCATTCAGGATATGGGCGCGGCTGGATTGACTTGCTCCAGTGCGGAAATGGCAAGTAAAGCAGGCAACGGTCTTGAGCTGTACCTGGACCAAGTGCCTCAGCGCGAAGAAGGCATGACGCCTTATGAAATGATGCTGTCGGAGTCCCAGGAACGGATGCTGTTCGTGGTTGAGCCGAAGCATGAGGAGCAAGCGCGGGAAATCTTCGAACGCTGGGGCGTTATCTGCGCCAAAGTCGGCAAAGTGACGGACGATGGCCGCCTGAAGCTGATCCACCACGGTGAGGTGGTAGGCGACATGCCGGTTAAAGCGCTTGTAGACGAATGTCCGATCTATAACAAACCATCCCAAGAACCGGCTTATTACCAAGAGCAGGCTGCGGTGGATACGCTTCGTTATGAAGAAGTGAAGGATTTGGGCGGTGCCCTCAAGAAGGTGCTCGGTTCGCCAAGCCTTGCAAGCAAAGCATGGGTATACAACCAATACGATTATATGGTTCGCACCAGCACGGCCGTTCGTCCGGGTTCGGATGCTGCTGTCGTAACGGTGCAGGGAACGCGCAAAGCCCTGGCGATGACAACGGACTGTAACGGACGTTACGTCTACCTCGACCCTGAGCTTGGCGGCAGAATCGCGGTCAGCGAAGCAGCGCGTAATATCGTGTGCTCCGGCGCCGAGCCGCTGGCGATTACGGATAACCTGAACTTCGGAAGCCCGGAGAAGCCGGAAATTTTCTGGCAGATGGAAAAAGCCGTGGACGGCATGGCGGAAGCTTGTCGTGTGCTTGAAACGCCGGTCATCGGCGGAAATGTGAGTCTCTACAACGAGAATGCCAAAGGCGCGATTTATCCGACGCCGGTTGTCGGCATGGTCGGTCTGATCCATGATACGGATCATATTACGACACAAGGCTTCAAGGCGGAAGGCGATGCCATCTACGTTCTGGGTGATACCCGTGCGGAACTGGGCGGCAGCGAGTTCCAAGCGATCATGCATGGAGTATCGGAAGGCAGACCGCCGAAACTGAACCTGGATACCGAGAAGAAATTGCTCGGCGGCGTATTGAAGGCCATCCAATCCGGTCTGGTACAATCCGCGCATGATGTGTCGGAGGGGGGACTTGCAGCCGCGCTGGCGGAGAGCTGCATCAGCGGCAACGTTGGGGCGAGCGTGCAATGGTCAACCGATCTGCGTAACGACGTAGCGCTCTTTAGCGAGAGCCAATCCCGGATCGTGCTGTCGGTGTCCCCTGATCATAAGAACGCGCTGGAGAAGCTCCTGCAAGAAGCGGACGTTCCATTTACCGCGCTTGGCGTAGTCGGCGGGAATAAGCTTAGCATTAACATTAACGGTGCTTCTGCGCTGGAAGAATCCGTGGAGGCTTTGAAATCCGTCTGGGAGGATGCCATTCCATGTCTCATGAACTGATACCCGAAGGACTGTGGACAGGGGCTTACTACAATGAGGGAACAGGTCAGAGCGATATTTTCGATACTTTAAAAGAAGAGTGCGGCGTATTCGGGGTGTTTGGGCATCCCGATGCCGCCTCCCTTTCCTATTACGGGCTTCACGCCCTCCAGCACCGCGGCGAAGAAAGCGCAGGAATCTGCGTAGCCGACGGCGAGAATTTCAATTATCACCGCGGGATGGGACTTGTAAAAGAAGTGTTTGATAAAGACAAGCTGGAATCGCTGCAGGGCAGCATGTCGATCGGGCATGTCCGTTACTCGACCAGCGGGGACAGCAGACTGACGAATGCGCAGCCGCTCGTCTTTAAATATCGTGAGGGCAATCTGGCGATTGCTACGAACGGCAACATCGTCAATGAGCCGAAGCTTCGGCGCGAGCTGGAGATGGAGGGCTCCATATTCCAGACGACCAGCGATACGGAGGTCATTGCGCATCTGATCGCGCGTTCGCCGAAGGATTTTGTTGAGGCTGCCAAAGACGCCTTGCAGCGTCTGGTGGGCGGGTTTGCTTTTCTGCTCATGACCAATGACAAGCTGCTCGTCGCTTCGGATCCGAACGGGCTCCGTCCGCTCACGATGGGTCGTCTGGGCGATGCGTATATCTTCACTTCCGAGACCTGCGCGCTTGAAGTCATCGGGGCGGAAGCGATCCGCGATGTTGCTCCCGGGGAGCTGCTGATCCTTGATCGGAACGGGCTTCGGGAAGAACGGTACACGGAAGCGGGACGCAAAGCGTTGTGCGCGATGGAATATATATATTTCTCCCGTCCGGACAGCGATCTGAACGGCTCCAACCTCCATTCGGCCCGCAAACGGATGGGCAGCAAGATGGCCCTGGAATCGTTCGTGGATGCCGATGTGGTTACAGGGGTACCGGATTCCAGCATCTCGGCCGCTATCGGTTATGCCGAGCAAACGGGCATTCCTTACGAGCTGGGATTGATCAAGAATAAATATACGGGCCGGACGTTTATTCAGCCGAGCCAAGAGCTGCGTGAGCAGGGCGTGAAGATGAAGCTGAGCGCGGTACGGCGCGTGGTCGAAGGCAAACGGGTGGTTATGATCGATGACTCCATCGTACGGGGAACCACGTCCCGCCGGATCGTTAATTTGCTTCGCGAAGCGGGCGCGACCGAAGTGCATGTGCGGATAACATCGCCGCCATTCAAGAACCCTTGTTTCTACGGCATCGATACGCCGGACCGCAGGGAGCTAATCGCTTCCGAGAAAAGCGTCGAGGAAATCTGCCGGGAGATTAACGCGGATTCCTTATCGTTCCTGAGCCCGGAGGGACTTATATCCGCCATTGGCGGTTATGATGAGCACAGCCCTAAAGGCGGCTTGTGCATGGCATGCTTTGATAATGATTACCCGACGCAGATTGATTTTAACGGGGAAGAGAAGATGGGCTGCAGCTGCTGATTCTGCAGTGGACAGCCATTTTTTCTCGGATACACCCATTAAATGCGTGTTCAAAAAGATCGGTTTTCAGCACCGAGAAGGTTGGTTTGAACAACCTCTTTAAGCTGGTTATTGATTAAGCCCATAAATGATGTGTGAACAGATACTTTCGTCATAACGAAAAAGGAGTGTTGAGCGCGTGTCGGATACTTACAAACAAGCAGGCGTGGATATCGCTGCAGGCAATGAAGCGGTAGAGCGTATGAAAAAGCATGTCAAAACGACTTTCAGACCGGAAGTCATGACCGACCTCGGGGGTTTTGGCGCACTGTTCAAGCTGAATAAAGACCAATATGAAGAGCCGGTACTCGTCTCAGGCACGGATGGCGTCGGCACAAAGCTGAAGCTCGCATTCGCGATGGACCAACATGATACCATCGGCATTGATGCGGTAGCGATGTGCGTGAACGATATTGTGGTGCAAGGCGCAGAACCGCTCTTTTTTCTCGACTATTTAGCGTGTGATAAGGTCATTCCGTCCAAAATCGAATCCATTGTCAAAGGGATCGCCGACGGATGCAACCAAGCGGGATGTTCCCTGATCGGCGGGGAAACGGCGGAAATGCCGGGCATGTACAGTGAAGGCGAGTATGACATCGCGGGCTTCACCGTAGGCATTGTCGACAAAAGCAAAATGATCAACGGGTCGAATATCGCGGCAGGCGACACGGTGATTGGTCTAGCATCCAGCGGTGTGCACAGCAATGGCTTCTCGCTTGTCCGCAAGCTGCTTCTGGAGGACGCAGGCTACTCCCTGCAGCAAGAGCTTCCGGAACTGGGCGGACGTCTTGGCGACGTGCTGCTCGCACCGACCAAGATTTATGTGAAGCCGCTGCTCGGACTGTTGAAAGAGATCGAAGTAAAGGGTATGGCGCATATCACGGGAGGCGGATTCATCGAGAATATTCCGCGTATGCTGCCGGATGGCGTCAATGTCGACATCGAATATGGCTCTTGGCCGATTCTGCCGATCTTTAAGCTAATGCAGGAAAAAGGCAGCATATCGAACAAGGATATGTTTACGACATTTAATATGGGAATCGGCATGGTGCTTGTCGTCAATGAACAGGATGCAGACGGAGTGCTTCAATACCTCCGCTCCGCAGGCGAAGAGGCTTATGTGATCGGCCGGGTCACCGAAGGCGAGCGCATCGTAACCTTTACGGGAGCTGAGGTGTAATGAGGCCGTTTCGGATTGCGGTTTTCGCTTCCGGCAGGGGCAGTAACTTTCAGGCATTGCTAGACGCGCAGCACAGGGGGGCCCTGGGCGGCGTGATCAGCATCCTGGTATGCGATAAACCACAGGCTCCCGTCGTAGAGCTGGCTCAAGCGGCGAATGTGGATGTATTCGCCTTTCAGCCGAAGGATTATGCCTCGAAGGAAGATTACGAACGTGAAATTGCGGTAGAGCTTCAGCAGCGCGGTGTCGAATTGATTGTTCTTGCAGGATATATGCGGTTATTGAGTTCGTCCTTTGTCGAGTTCTATAGCGGCCGGATCATCAACATTCATCCATCACTGCTGCCTGCTTTTCCAGGAAAAGACGCGATTGGCCAAGCGCTTGACTATGGTGTGAAGATGACTGGTGTCACGGTTCATTTCGTGGATGGCGGCATGGATACCGGACCTGTTATTGCTCAAAAAGCCGTAGAGATCAAGGAAGGCGAAACGGCAGAAGTGCTGGCAGAACGCATTCATGCCGTGGAGCAGAAGTTATACTCTGAAGTCGTTTCCTGGTTCGCCCAGGGGCGAATTTCGCTGAACGGGCGGAATGTGACGATTACCGAATAGGCTTTTGTAATAAAAGCGAACAAGGTCTTTCGGTGAATCGACATGTTCGATATTTCTCGGGAAATAATTTGCAATTATGGATCTTCGACAGCATCTACGGAATCAAGACAGGCTTACTTAGTTAATTTTATTCATAATAGGGGGTATGAACGTGGGTATCAAAAGAGCTTTGGTCAGCGTTTCGGATAAAACCGGCATCGTGGAGTTTTGCCGCGAGTTGTCTTCATTGGGTGTAGAGATCATTTCGACAGGGGGAACGAAGAACCTCCTCGCCAAGGAAGGAGTTCCTGTCATCGGCATCTCCGATGTGACCGGATTCCCTGAGATTCTGGACGGACGCGTCAAAACCCTTCATCCAGCCGTGCACAGCGGCCTGCTTGCCATTCGCGACAGCGAGGAGCATCAGCGTCAGATGCAGGAGCTGGGCCTCGATTACATCGATCTTGTCGTGGTGAACCTGTACCCATTCCAGGAAACGATCGCGAAGCCGGGTGTCGAGTATGAGGATGCAATCGAAAATATCGACATTGGCGGTCCAACGATGCTGCGTTCGGCTGCGAAAAACCATGCTTTTGTGAGCGTGGTTGTCGATGCGGCGGATTATGGCAGCGTGATCGAGGAAATCCGTGGCGGCGGCGACACGACGCTGGAAACCCGTAAACGTCTTGCAGCCAAGGTATTCCGTCATACGGCGGCCTACGATACGTTGATTTCCGATTATTTGTCGAATGTAACGGGCGATCCGCTTCCTGAGCGCTTTAGCGTCACCTACGAGAAAATTCAGGACCTTCGTTACGGCGAAAATCCGCATCAAAAAGCGGCATTTTACCGTAAACCGCTGGCACCAACGGGTACTTTGACGACCGCCGAGCAACTGCACGGCAAAGAGCTCTCCTATAACAATATCAATGACGCGAACGCAGCCCTGCAGATCGTGAAGGAATTCGACGAGCCGACCGTGGTGGCCGTGAAGCATATGAACCCTTGCGGCGTCGGCATCGGGACAAATGTGCTGGAAGCTTACCAAAAAGCTTACAACGCGGATCCGACATCCATCTTTGGCGGCATCGTGGCGGCGAACCGGACAATTGACGCTCCGACGGCGGATCTGCTGAAGGATATTTTCCTTGAAATTATCCTGGCACCGGATTTCACACCGGAGGCGCTGGAGATTCTGACGAAAAAGAAAAATATCCGTCTACTGAAAATGGGCGAGTTCGGTTCGGCCAAGGAGCGCCAGAGCACCCTTGCCGTAACAACCATCGAAGGCGGCATGATCGTACAGGAAAGCGATGTGCATTCCCTGGACGCCGCTGACCTGAAAGTTGCAACGGATCGTAAACCAACGGAAGAAGAGCTGAAGCAGCTGCTCTTTGGCTGGAAAGTGGTCAAGCACGTGAAATCTAATGCGATCGTATTGGCTGCAGACAACATGACCGTTGGCGTTGGCGCAGGCCAGATGAACCGTGTCGGCTCGGCGCGCATTGCGGTGGAGCAGGCGGGAGAGAAAGCCAAGGGGGCCGTTCTCGCTTCCGATGCGTTCTTCCCGATGGGCGATACCGTGGAGCTTGCAGCGAAAGCGGGCATTACCGCCATTATTCAGCCGGGCGGCTCCATTAAGGATGAGGAATCCATCAAGACAGCCAACGAATACGGGATCGCCATGGTCTTTACCGGCGTGCGGCATTTTAAGCACTAATTCATGAGCATAAAAAGGGGCTTCGCTGCAACCATGAAGCTGCAGCTGAAGTTCACCTTTCATTCAGCACATATAGAGGCGACGCCGCTCTTTCGAGCGCGCCGCCTTTAAGTTTAAAGGGACCAGAAGGTGAAGATGACCTCACGCTTCGCCCTGTAAATAATTCATGTTATGAAATGTTAACGGTAAAGTTGAAATGAATCGGGAGGGGTAAACCATGGATATTTTGGTTATCGGAGGCGGCGGAAGAGAGCATGCCATCGTATGGGCACTGGCAAAGAGCCCGAAAGCGGATAAGATTTACTGCGCACCCGGCAACGCCGGTATCGGACAGCTGGCCGAGTGCGTGCCGATCGCGGTATCGGAGTTTGAGAGGTTGGCGGCATTCGCCGTCGAGAAGCAGGTGGGACTTATTGTCGTCGGTCCGGATGATCCGCTGGCTGACGGCATCGTAGATGCATTCGACGCTACTGGCATCCCGGTATTCGGTCCGCGCAAAAATGCAGCCGAAATTGAGGGCAGCAAAACCTTTATGAAGGATCTGCTCCATAAATACGACATTCCAACGGCAGCTTACGCGAAGTTCGACGATTACGAGAAGGCGCTAGCTTACTTGCGCCAGCAAGGCGCACCGATCGTCGTGAAAGCGGACGGGCTTGCAGCCGGCAAGGGTGTTACCGTTGCGCGGACGATCGAGGAAGCCGAGCAGGCCCTCAGCGACATTATGCAATCGAAGGTGTTTGGCGATGCGGGAAGCCGGGTGGTCATCGAGGAGTTCCTGGAAGGCCAGGAAATGTCGATCCTCGCCTTTGTGGATGGTGAAAACGTGAAGCCGATGTCGGCGGCACAGGATCATAAACCGGCTTATGATGGAGATGAGGGGCCGAACACCGGAGGAATGGGAACATATTCGCCATTGCCTCATATTCAGTCATCTGTCATTGAAGAGGCGATTGAGACGATCATCAAGCCTACGGCAAAAGCGATGGCAGCCGAAGGGCGTCCGTTCCGGGGTGTTCTATTCGCCGGATTGATGATTACACCGGATGGCAAACCGAAGACCATTGAGTTCAACGCCAGATTTGGCGATCCGGAAACGCAGGTCGTATTGCCTCGTCTGAAGACCGATCTGCTCGACGTCTTCCTCGCTGCCGTAAATGGAAACCTGGCCGATCTTGAGCTGGAGTGGAGTGACGAAGCGGCGGTATGCGTCATTCTGGCTTCTGGCGGTTATCCTGCCTCGTATCCAAAAGGAATTGCCATCAATGGGCTGGATAACGAGCAGGACGGGACGATTGTATTTCATGCGGGCACCTCTCGCGATGCTGACGGAACGTGGAGAACGAATGGGGGACGCGTCCTCGGCGTTGTTGGATTAGGGGCTGATATCGCTTCAGCACGTGCGAAAGCGTATGAGCGTGCAGAAGCGATTTTGTTTGAAGGCAAGCAGAACCGGACGGATATTGCGCTGAAGGCGCTTGTTTAGAGTCATTTTTTTGACTGATAAAACATAATTGAAACAAAAGGAGTCTTCTTGAAGAAGACTCCTTTTGTTTGTACTCATAAATGGATTCACGGGCCTAACGTCTATTCAGACCTCTTTGATCAGGTGATTATTTTGCATAAACTTAACTCTAACATAAATGTGTCTGTCTGGAATGGGACCATAGGCGCTGTCCGTAATAGGAGCAGATAGCCGTACGCTGCACGATGATGCCTTATATTAATTTATGCTTTGTTCAGTTTCTGTTTACCTAATGTTAACTTTGCATAGATAGGATGAATAAGAAAGGATAGAGTTGGTCCATTCCCAGCACCTTTCAACAGATATTCTGAGTCTTTGGGAGTTGACTCTGTTATATAATAAAAGCAACTGTTTGTTGAAATATGAAAAGATGGAGAAAAATGCTATGGATAACATTTCGGTTTTGCTTGTAGATGATGAACAAGGCTTATGCGATATGTTGACTACCGTGTTGAAGAAGGAAGGCTTTCGGCATATTCGAAGTGTGGGCACAGGGCAGGAAGCGGTGCGAATATTAACGGAGTTTAATCCGGACGTCATCATACTGGATGTCATGCTTCCGGATGAGGACGGCTTCGAGGTGTGCCGAAAAATTCGCAAAATGACCGAAACGCCGATCCTTTTTCTTACCGCCCGGGATGCTGACTTGGACAAGCTAATGGGGTTTGGCATTGGCGGGGACGATTATATTACGAAACCATTTAATCCGTTAGAGGTTGTTGCCCGGACCAAAGCTCGTCTGAAATATAAAACACAGCGGGAACAAGAGGCTCAGCCGCGATTAACTCAACTGGATTTTGGTTATTTTAGGCTGGAACTTGAAGCCGGGGAACTGATCGTAAATGGCAAGCAAGTGGAGTGCCCGGCACGTGAATGGGAGCTGCTTGTATTTCTGTGCCGACATCCGAACCGTATTTTTAGTACGCGTCAATTATACGAATCGGTCTGGAAGGAGCCCTACCTTGGAGATGAGAAGACGGTTGTAATCCATATTTTCAGACTGCGAAAAAGGGTGGAGCCTGATTCCGGAAACCCAAGGTTTATTGTTAACGTTCGTGGACTTGGCTACAAAATGATGGCCCCAAGAAAGGAAAAAGAATGAATCCAATGGTCACAATGGCTTTTCGCTTTATCAAGGTAACCATTATTTTGGTGATGATGTTTGTCCTGAGTTTTATTTTATGCGCGGTGATATTTATATATCTCCAGGATTGGATGAATCCCCGGGGCACGATATCCATGAAGACTTTCTTAGCTGTTACGGGCATCGTGCTAATGGCTATTTTTTTCATGGCTTTCGGTTGGTGCGTGGGCAAACCGCTTACTTATTTAATACGCTGGATCAACCAATTATCCGAAAGAAATTACAGCCAGCCGCAGGAACATTTTCGTCAGCCGAGCGAAGGCTCATTACATCATAACAACTATCGTTATCCGTATATCTTATATAAAGAATTATTTGATCGAATGACGCAATTATCGAATCAACTCCTGCAAAGTGAGACCGAGCGATTAAATATGGAGGTCAAGAAGCAGGAATGGATTGCGTCGATCAGCCATGATCTCAAGACGCCTTTGTCGTACATCGAAGGCTATGCTCATATGCTCGCGGCCGCCGATTATGATTGGACCGATGAGGAGAAACAGAATTTTAGCAGGCAGATCAGCGGCAAGACCATGGAAATGAAGCAGCTAATTCATGATTTAAACCAAACAGGCCGGTGGTCAGTCGAACAGTTCCCGATGAATAGAAAATCCGATGATATAGTGAATTTTCTGCGCGATATGATGATTGATATCGCAAACCACCCGTTAGCTGAGAATGCTTCATTTATGTTTACTACCGAAAAGGATGTTTGCTTGATGGATTTTGACAGAAATCTGTTAGGACGAGCCTTTCAAAATGTACTCATGAATGCGGTTATACATAATCCGCCCGGTATTGAGATTCAGTGCAGTATCTCTATAGACGGAAAGCATTGCATCATCGTGATTGAGGATAATGGAATCGGGATCGAGAAATCAAAGTTAGCACAGGCTTTGGATCAATCCGGTAGAGGAATCGCTATAGCCAATGCCTTTGTGGAAGCCTATGCAGGCTGCATGAGCATTCTGCCCGCAGAGGGTAAGGGCACCCGTGTTGAAATTGTGTTGCCGGTCCGCCTGTAAATTATTCTATCGTTCATTCCTTGTTTACCTGTTGTTAATTTTCCGTTGCTAAACTTAAAGTATTAGCAATGCCAAGCAGGAGGAATTAATAATGGACGATTATGCAATCGATACACAGGAGTTGACCCGACGGTTCGGGAAGCGGGAAACGGTTAAGCAGATTAATTTGAAGGTCCCTAAGCGGGAAATCTATGGATTTCTGGGGCCCAATGGCGCTGGTAAAACAACAACCATTCGAATGCTCCTTGGACTGATCCGTTCGTCATCAGGTGATATTCGTATCCTAGGCAAGGATCTGAACAAGTACAGAATGGACATTTTAAAGGATGTCGGTTCTCTCGTAGAATCCCCTTCATACTATGCTCACCTATCAGGATATAAGAATCTGAAGATTATGGCGTTAATCCATGGAATACAAGAATCCAGGATTCAGGAGGTTCTGGAATGGGTGAGACTGAGCCAGGCGGCTCATCGGCCGGTCAAAAGTTATTCTCTTGGTATGAAGCAGCGGCTTGGGATCGCGATGGCGCTTATTACAAATCCCAAATTGTTGATTCTAGATGAGCCCACAAATGGACTTGATCCATCGGGAATTCAAGAAATTCGAGAGCTGATTACACGACTTCCCCGCGATTTTGATATCACTGTACTGCTTTCAAGCCATTTGCTGAGTGAAATCGAGCAGGTTGCAACGTGGGTAGGAATTATTAATCAAGGGGAATTGATCTTCCAAGGACCGCTGCAGGAATTAACGGATCGCAGTAAGCCTTATGTCTGGGTGGAGATGGACCGGCCCCTGGAAGCAGCAGCAGCTCTGAATGGTCAAGGCTTTGATGCGGTGCCGGAAATAACAACAGATCAGATCCGTACCTCCATGATCGACAGGCCGCAATCAGCCGAAATGATTCGTTTCCTTGTCAATCATCAGTATGATGTCTACCGGGTAACGGAGAAGAAGAAAACCCTTGAGGAAATCTTCCTGGAATTAACCGGTCAGGAGAACAGCTTATGATGCTGGAGCTGATGCGTGCAGAAGGATTAAAACTTAAGTTTTTATGCCGGTGGATGCCTGTAATCCAGGGGATAATCCTGATCAGCATGACGGCCTTGGAGTGGTATCTTTATTTTCGTCAAGGTCCAGGTGGAATCTATGCCGGCTTTGCGGTCATGTACATGTTTTTGTCTTTCGTTTTTTTATTGGGGATTACGCTTCTAGCCAGCATTATGGCCGGTACCGAGCACGAAACCAAGGCATGGAAGCAGCTGCTTGCGATGCCTGTTCCCAAAGCGTCTGTGTATCTGGCTAAACTTTTATGGATCCTTGTATTACAGTTATGTGCCGCAATCATTACGATCATGGGGATGTGCCTGATTTGGGTTCTGTATTCGAATGAACCGATACCTTGGGGAATCATGATATTGCAGCCTCTGTTCGCCTGTTTATCGACATTGCCGATGATGGCTATTCAGCTCTGGCTGTCCACGGTGTTTTCCAACCAGGCATTACCGCTGGCTCTGGGGATATTCGGCTCCATTTGCAGCTTGTTTTTAGCGCGAAGCAATTCTCTTATCATTCAAATTCTTCCCTGGTCGTATCCGGCACTATCCAGCCCGCTGATCCCTGGCCATATGCAGTGGATAGGAATCTCACTTGGAGTAGGGTTCATGCTGTCGGTGCTGGGAGCTCTCCTGTTTGCCAGAAGAGAATTTGAATAGGGGGTGCTGCCATTATGAGAATGCTGATACGTGCTGAAGGAATCAAGCTTCAATGGAGTGTCATCACAGTGCTCATCGTATTGGACACGCTGATTAACTCAGCGATGGGAGCGATGCAGCTTGAGAGCTTAAAGGAATTTTTCCCGCCCAGCTGGTTGACGCTCTATATCCACAGCGTTAATTTACACTCTATGTTTTTCTATCCTTTGTACAGCGCAATTATAGCCTCCTTATTATGCTTATATGAGCACCGGGACGGGGGCTGGAAGATAGTCATGAGTATGCCGATCCCCCGCAACAGGCTCTTCTATGCAAAATATATGATGCTCATTGGGATTTTGGGGCTGGTGCAGGTCGTTTTTTTACTCGGTTATGTGGCAACGGGTTATCTTGTTGAAGCGCCTGGTGAGATTCCGTGGGAGACGTTACTCTATTCCATTATCGGAGGATGGATCGGTATTTTACCTCTTGCTGCCTTACAGCTTATCGTTTCAATAAGAGTTCGGAATTTTGGAGCCTCCCTGGCGATGTCTCTGGGATATGTGGTGCCGAATATCGTGCTGACAGGTTTTCATTCTGCCATTGGGGCCTGGCTTCCATTCACGATTCCCTACTATGTCATGATGCCACAGGCAGCGCTCTACGCGCCGCGAGTTGAACCTTATAGCCTGTGGTTCATCGTGTTATTTACAGGTATCGTATATTTGTTAATGGGGAAGCGTTTTGTTGAAAAAAGAGATTGGTTGTAGCCCATTTGCTAGCATATTGATAATAAATAAGTTTCTTTAGCCCTGGTGCAGCAAACACCAGGGTCTATTATATTCTAAGGCCCCTGGTCACGGAATAATCAAGCTTATTAACGCATATGAAAGATAAGGATGGGGCTGGACTATTTTCTAACCGGGGTGACGTCTAATTTTAAGGGCGTCAATGGTATATATATATCAGTGAAAGGAAGAAGCGCAACTATTGCGCAAACGTTTGTGCAACATTGGAGCGTTTTGCAGCCATTCTTGTCCGATTTGGGGAGTAGAATGACTGAATTGCACTGCATATGCACAACTATTTTTATGATAACTTACGAAATACAGTGAATAGTGAAGGTAACAAGAGATTATATGCTTAAAACGGGTAAAAATGATCTGTGCAAACGTTTTTACATTCGATGATAAATGTTGTATGATGTTTTCAGTGAATGAAGCGCTTTCTCGACGGGATTTTTCCTGAGTATCTCGCCAGATGCTACATAGAAAAAGAGACGCTGAAAATTTCTGAAATCGTTTGCGCAGATTTCCAACATTTTCTGATCATTTATTGAGAGGGGTAATCATGGAATGAAGATGAAGAAACTACTTACGCTAGCTGCAACCTTCACGTTGGCGTTCTCCATTACAGCGTGCGGAGGAAATTCACCTACTCCTGCTGCTGAGGCACCTGCTGAGAATCCACCAGCCCAGGAGACGCCGGCCGAAAATACAGAAGCACCGGAACTTAAGCCGGAGGAAGGTGCTAAATTGATCGTATGGGAAAGTAGAGACGAAAGAGCCTACACCGATGCGGTTGCTAAAGAATTCACCGAGAAATACGGCGTTGAAGTAACCATCGAAGAATTGTCTCCAACCGACCAAGTTACCAAGCTTCAACAAGACGGACCATCCGGATTGGGCGCTGACGTTGTATTGTTCCCTCACGATAATCTGGGTAAGGCCGTAGCTACAAACCTGGTTCTGCCAAATGATTACTTCGAAGAAAAAACGAAAAGCAGCAACACGGAAGCCGCTATCCAAGGCGTAAGCTATGACGGCGTTCTGTACGGATACCCGCGCGCTGCTGAAACATACCTGATGTACTACAACAAAGACTTGGTAAAAGAAGTTCCAACAACGATGGAAGAAGTTATTGAGTTCAGCAAAACCTTCACAGATAAATCCAAGAACAAATATGGAATCATGTTCGAAACAGGCAACCTGTACTTCGCATATCCATTCCTTGCTTCCAATGGCGGCTACATCTTCGGTAACGGCGGCGCAGATGTCAACGATATCGGCCTCAACAACGAAGGCGCAGTCAAGAGTATGGAAGTGTATGCAAGCCTGAAAGAAATTCTTCCGGTTAAATCCGGCGACATTACGCCTGATATCAAACGCGGATTGTTCACGGCCGGCGACCTGGCCATGGACATTAACGGACCATGGGAGCTCGGCGGATACAAAGAAGCGCTTGGCGACAAGCTTGGCGTTGCTCCAATCCCAACCATCGGCGGTCAGCCTGCTGTATCGTTCTCCGGTATCAAAGCTTGGTACGTAAGCTCGTTCACGAAATATCCGCAAGCCGCTCGTTTGTTCGCTGACTTTGCAACAAGCAAGGAAGCTCAATTGAAACTGAGCGCACTGGTTGGATCGGTTCCAACTAACAACGAAGCTCAGGAAGACGATCAAATCAAGAATGACGAGTATGTATCGGCATTTACAGAGCAGTTCAAATCTTCCCAACCGATGCCATCCGTTCCTGAAATGGCTAACGTATGGTCTCCTGTAGGCGCTGCACTGGCTGAGATCTGGGATAACAACAAAGACGTGAAAGAAACGCTTGATAAAGCTGTAAGTCAAGTGAAAGATCTCAACAGTGGTGGAGCTGGCGAGTAATTACGTTCTTATATAATGCGAGATAGATGAAGAAGTTCACCCGCCGAACAACCGGCGGGTGATTCCTCGATTATATGGAGAGGAGAATGGAGGGAGCATGCGTCAACATCGTACGACAGCAGCCGTATTATCAGCCATCTGTATGGGTCTGGGTCAGCTTTACAATCGGCAATGGATCAAAGGCATTCTTTTACTTATCGTAGGTATATTCAGTCTGTATTACTTCATCAACAACCTGGGTGATGCCATCTGGGGAATGACAACTTTGGGGGAACAGGGAAGCCATTTAGAGAAAGTCAACGGATTAACCCAAATGGTAGCAGGTGACCATTCCATCAATCTGCTGATTGAAGGACTTATCACCATGATTATGTTTGCGCTTTTTCTTATTGGGTATTACGCCAATATCAAAAACGCATATAACGCTGGAAAACTAAGGGAACAGGGTGGAAAACCCAACAACTTCAGACAGACCCTTTACTATATTTTTGAATGGAAATTCGCGCAATCTTTCCTGACGCTGCCGGCCATCGGTATTTTGTTTTTTACGGTCATGCCGATTATCTTCATGGTCATGCTGGCGTTTACGAACTATTCTGCTCCAAACAATCTGCCGCCGGCAAATTTGGTTGACTGGGTCGGTTTCAAAACCTTCACCAATCTCGTTGCATTGAAATCATGGAGCCATACGTTCTTCGGCGTCCTGACCTGGACGATCATCTGGGCAGTGCTGGCAACGGTAACGACGTATTTTGGCGGTGTGCTCGTTGCACTCCTTATTCAACAAAAAGGAATTCGTTTCAAAGGCGTATGGCGTGTCATTCTGATCATTCCATATGCGATTCCGCAGCTGATTTCCTTGCTCGTCATGCGTAATATGTTTAACGGGCAATTCGGACCGATCAACCAGTATTTAAGATATTTCGGTTTGGAAGGCCTGCCATGGCTGACCGATCCGGTCTGGGCCAAAGTGACCGTTATTATCGTTAATATGTGGGTAGGTATCCCGGTATCGATGCTTCTCGTTATGAGTGTCCTGACTACGATTCCGAAGGATCTTTATGAAGCGGCCGATGTGGACGGGGCGACTGGATTCCAGAAATTCAAGATCATCACCCTGCCGATGATTTTGTTCTCGACGGCACCGGTGCTGATTACGCAATTTGCCGGTAACATTAACAACTTTAACTTGATTTTCCTCCTGACAAACGGTAACCCGGTTGTGGGTGATTATCAATACGCGGGTGCGACGGACCTGCTGGTAACCTGGCTCTATAAACTGACGCTGGATCAGCAGCGGTACAGCATGGCATCGGCCATCGGTATTATCATCTTCATGATTATTGCGACCTTCTCGATTTACAATTATCGCAGAACCAGATCCTTTAAAGAGGAGGATATGATCCAATAATGGGAATTAAAATGAGAAATGCGATTCGCCTGACGGCAAGTTACATCACGCTTGTCATCATTGCGATCGGTTGTATTTACCCGGCGCTCTGGATTGTTCTGGCTTCTTTCCGTCCCGGAAAGTCGTTGTACAGCAAGTCCTTGATTCCAGAATCTTTTACGCTCAGTCATTATAAAGAATTGTTTACGTCCCAGAGCTTTCTGTTTGGCACATGGTACATGAACACATTGAAAATTGCGATATTCTCCATGATTATCGGGACCATTCTTGTCCTGCTAACAAGTTATGCGGTCTCCCGATTCCGGTTTAAAGGCCGGCAGAATGCGCTATCGGTCATTCTCGTGCTGGGGATGTTCCCGGGCTTCATGAGTATGATCGCGCTGTATATCCTGCTGAACTCCCTGGATCTGCTGAACACGCATGCGGCGATGATTATCGTGTATGCGGCAGGGGCGCCGCTAGGCGGAACCCTGATCATGAAAGGCTTCCTGGATACGATACCGCGAAGTCTGGATGAAGCGGCGAAGATCGACGGAGCTACCAACTTCCAGATATTCCGCAAAATCATTCTGCCGTTGTCGAAGCCAATGATCACGTATATGGGCTTGACGCTGTTCGTTGGTCCATGGGTAGACTTTATTTTTGCAAGACTCGTGCTCCGGACAAAAGAAAACTGGACGCTCGCCGTCGGCCTATGGGATCTCGTCAACTCCACACAGGACAGTAACTTTACGTTGTTCGCGGCGGCATCCGTGCTGATCGCACTGCCGATCACCTTGCTGTTTGTCTTCCTGCAGCGTTTGCTGGTCGATGGCATGACGGCTGGGGCAAGCAAAGGGTAAGGTACGGATAGCTAATCGTATGAATTCATCATAAGACAGATAGATAGAGAGAACAGCGAAGAGACACAGCCGGTAACCGCTAGCTGTGTCTTTTTGCATTCAAACATGCGATGCAGGGGGACATATACATATGAACATGATGAGACGTTTTCAATTCAAAGCGGTTGGGATGAAGCTGTTTGTTATCTTTTTTACCACGATCGTGCTGTTATCTTCGGCATTGGGGTTATTATCGTATTTCATCTCCAAAGACACGGTGATGGATCAGGTGTCGGAAGCGACTTCGGGGCAGATGATGCAGGCGGCGGACAAGCTGGATTTCCTGCTGGCCCAATATGAAGCCGCTTCCCGTCAATGGGCGCTGGATACGGTTCTTCGCGAGGACCTCGTTACGGTAAGTACGGCGGGTATCGGCATTCGGGACAAAACGCAGGCCGAGAACCGAATCCGGGAGAAATTGAACGGGATGGCTTCTTCGGATAAACGTCTGCAGGGCATGCGCCTGGTTGCGCCCAATCTACAAGCTCAAAGCTCCTATAACTCAACGGGCTTAACGGGAATGTCTTCCGCAGATAGCGTGAAGGCGAAGATGGACCGGATTATACAGGCCGATGGCGAACCGGTATGGTTCCCGACCGAGGTTCAAGGCTTTATGGAGAACGAGAAAACCGCCACCATGTCGATGGGGAGATTGCTGAAAAATCTGAAGAATCCGGATGCGCAGTATATCCTGCTGATTGATATCAAGGACGAGGCGGTCGGAGGGGTGCTGGCCAATTTAAAAATAGGGAACAACGGCCGGATGCGAATCGTTGCCGAGGATAACCGGATCGTACACGACATGGACTCGGCTCAGCTGATGCAGCCGTCCGCCATCACGGTTCCTCAAGATGCCGAAGAAGGAGGGATTTATTACACCGGCGATGGGCAGATGGTGGTGTATACGCCGCTGAAGACGGCTCCTTGGCATATGGTCGGCTTTGCTCCCGTTAGCGATTTTGTGCAAGCCACGGACAAACTATTGGTTGTAACGCTTGGGGTTATTGTGGCCGCGGTTCTGGTTGCGATACTGATAGGCTATTATATGATGCGTTCCATCGGCCGCCCCCTGAATCAGATGTGCCGTCTGATGGAAGAGGGAGAGCAGGGAAATCTGAAGGTTCGGACCGAGTTCCGGCGTGCGGATGAAATTGGCCGACTCGGCCACAGCTTCAACCGGATGATGGGGCAAATTTCGGCTCTGGTCGATCAGACGAATGCTTCCGCGGAGCAAGTGCTGGCCACGGCGGAGGAACTGGCGGGAGTGTCGAAGGGAACCTCGCTGACGGCTGGTGAAATTGCATCGGCCATGGAACAGATTGCACAGGGAAGCGCAAGCCTGGCGATGGAGGCCGAACGGGAGAACCAGCTGGCTGAGAACATTGGCGTTCAGATGAGTAAGGTATCGGATTCGAATCAAGTGATGGAGGCCGCAGCTGATCGCGTGCTTCAGGTGACGGGAGAGGGCGCACGGCATATGGACAATCTGGTAGAGAAATCCACGCGGATAAATCAGGTGAACCGGGCCATTGTCCAGAACGCGGAGAAGCTGAAGGATAACACCGCGTCGATTCACAAAATATTGGAGCTGATGTCGGAGATCACGCATCAAACCAACGTGCTGTCCATTAACGCGACGATTGAAGCAGCCCGTGCGGGGGCAGCAGGCAGCGGCTTCATGGTCGTAGCCAATGAAGTGCGCAGCTTGGCGGATCGTTCCAAGGAATCGATCCAGACCGTAGGCGCGATGATCAAGGATATCCGCTCTGAAGTACAAGGCTCCGTTGATGCATTGACGTCGGCAGCACCGCTCTTTGACGAGCAGCTGCATTCGGTTCAGGAAGCCCAGGACGTATTCGATCATGTACGCCACGAGATGGATGCCCTTTTGGCCGAGATCCGCGAATCGACCCGGTCGGTAGAGGTACTGATCGGTTCCCAGCTTACCCTGACCGACTCGATCTCGGAGGCCAGCTCGATCGTTCAAGAGACCAGCGCCGCCACGGAGGAGGTCGCTTCCATGTCATCCGAGCAGTTCAAGGTGAGCGAGAAGCTGGTTGCCTTGTCTTCACGCTTGGAGGAGCTGTCGGAGGGCTTGCGCAAGTCATTGGTGATGTTTAGGACGTAAATGGTTTTCGATTGCTGCGTGAAAATGATGTGGCTTATACAGCACTCCGCATGCTCCGTTGAAGTGAGACGCTGCGAGTACGTATCGTTCCTCCAATCGCTGTTGCCCCCAATTTTCTTGGAATTATAATTCTGCGGTAGAAAATCGGGGGCAAAGGCGACCACTATCGTTTTTCCGGAATCGATTCGTCCTCTTTCGCTACTGCGTGCTAAACACCAAACCATTTACGCTAGTAGGGGGAAGAAAAAAGCCGATGAAGTGGTATTATCCCCTTTTAGTAGACAAGAGAAAAAAGACATCTGTTAAGATGGACTTAATCTTGCCTAACGAAGGGGATTTTTTCATTGCTAAAAAAGGACAAACTTACCAACGGTACTCCTTGGAATTAAAATTGGAGGCGGCCCGGC
>NZ_JBNDYG010000062.1:0-30195 GCF_049893405.1 Paenibacillus sp. Dod16 | reverse complement strand
ACTAACCCATTTGCGTCAACTATTTTCACTCATAGAACAATCATTAAGCTGTGAAAACGTGGAACAGATTTCAGCACCACCATTAAGCACTCTCATTCGTGATATAGCATCATCCGGAGTACGTGTTGTATTTACGATGGGAAAAGGCGGTGTCGGAAAGACAACGGTCGCATCAGCTATTGCGGTTGGCTTAGCTGAACAGGGGCATCGAGTACATCTGAGTACAACCGATCCTGCCGCACATCTTAACCACATTATAGAAGAGGAAGGAAACAACCATTTATCGGTGAGTCGAATTGATCCAAGAGTCGAACTAGAAAAGTACCGTAATGAAGTACTGAGCCAAAATGCCGATTCCTTAGATGAAGATGGTCTTGCTTATTTGGAAGAAGACTTACGCTCTCCTTGTACAGAGGAGATTGCTGTCTTCAGGGCTTTTGCAGAGTTGGTTGAGCGTTCACAGGATGAGATTGTGGTGATTGATACGGCTCCAACCGGGCATACGCTGCTGCTATTGGACGCAACGCAAGAGTACCATAAGGAAATTGAACGTTCTTCCGGAGCCATTCCTGATTCGGTGAAGCATCTTCTGCCTCGCCTGCGAAATTCTCAGGAGACCAGCGTAGTTATTGTTACTTTGGCAGAGGCCACGCCTTTTTACGAGGCTTCCCGATTGAATGAGGACTTGAAGCGAGCTAATATCCCTACGAAATGGTGGGCGATCAATCAGAGCTTCGCTGCAACGCAGACAATGGATCCGGTGTTACAAGGCCGTGCGAGTTCGGAGGCACAATGGATCTCACAAATCAAAGAAGCATCGGCAAACCACAGCGTGATTATTCCGTGGGAACCGGAGGAGATTAAGGGATACGATCGGCTCAAAAAACTGGCGGAGAAGTAATGACAGGTAAGATTCTACTTATAGAAGTGAGGAGTGATCATCATGATCATTACGGATGAGGCTAAAGCATACATCGAAGAGATGATGAAAGAAGCTGGGACAACAACGTTAAGATTCTTTAATGCAGGTGCTGGGTGTTGCGGACCAAGTTATCAGCTGACGCTGGATAAAGCTCAGGAAAATGACATTGTCGAGCGTATAAATCATATAGAAGTGGCTCTCGATCCAACGATTGCCGACCTCGTACGGAATGTTACATTGGATATTGACCTAGATGAAGAAGGTCCTGCATTAATCGTCAGTGGCGGCAGTAGTAGCTGCTGCTAATTCGAAAATAGGAGGCAACGAAGAACATGGAGAAGAAATACCATGCACTACATGAAGATAAGATCTACATGGGCGGAGCCGCTGATGTCGAAGAAATGGTAAAACAAGAAGGTGTCCAAGTCGTGGTGGAACCTTCGAGAAGAAGCCACGGAGTGCGCATCAACAGATGCCAAAGTGAAATGGATTAAGATCCCCTTGGGCGACAATGCAACGGAGAGCGAGGAAGTTTTATTTAAAAAGACGATCGATGAAGTAGTTAGTGCCTATCACAATGGCCAAAAAGTTGCTTTTCATTGTGGGGGAGGTAAAGGAAGAACAGGAACCGTTGCCATTGGAACCTTGCTAGCCCTAGGAGAGGCCCAAACCATTGCCGAAGCTGAGGAAAAGGTCAAGAGCATTCGCAACATTATTCAAATAAAGCCGACCCAAAGAGAATCACTCGAAAAGATATTTGAAGCATAGTTTTGTGATAGCCACCTATTCTACAGGTGGCTATTTAAATGTCCTCATTTCAAAATTAAAACTTGCAAAATACAAATATTTGAGTTATAACTTATCTAAGGTTAGGTGCGTGGAATGTGAGTGAATTTTAATTTTGTGTACATGGAAGTGGACTAAGGGGCCTTTTTTAAGGGTCATTACTTGCAATTTACAAATAATTTGGAGGCTGATTATTGATGGTAGCGACAAATGCATTTGCTCCAGGGATCAAAATCAAAGAGGGAGGATGGTGAATCGGAGCACAGCTGAGAAAAACATGATCATTACTGCCTTCATCACAGCAATTAGTTTATTTGGAGATGCCATGTTATATGCCGTGTTGCCGGTAAACAGTGAGGAATTCGGGTTAACAGCCCTTTGGCAGATTGGGGTTTTATTATCGATCAATCGGTTTGTTCGTATACCGATACATCCACTCATTGGTTGGTTCTATACACGATATCCGGTTCGAAATGGTCTATTCATCGCCATCTGCCTAACGATCGTTTCTACATTTGCTTATGGTTACTTTAATGAATTTATCGCGCTCTTGATCGCTAGATGTGTGTGGGGGTTGGCATGGGCCTTCATTAAACAAGCCGGGCAGTTATTAGTGGTTGAAGCTGTTACGGAGAGTAAGCAGCCAGGGAAACTAACAGGTTTGTTTAATGGGATTGCTGGTGCTGGTGTTGTTATCGGTATGGTTGTAGGTTCCTTATTATCTGAAAGCTTTGATACTTCGTCGGTGTTAACCGGTTTTGCGATCCTCAGTGCTTTAACATGTCCGCTTTTGTTACCTATCAAAACAAGCAGTCGAGGTATATTGCAGCATGTAGAGAACAACAAAAATTCGAAAGCACTAATGCTCATGGTTAAGGATCAACGTTTCATCATTCTACTAATAACCGGATTTGTGATTTCTTTATTATTCCAAGGGTACGTGAAATCGACACTTAGCTACTGGATAGAAATGCGGGATTTTAGTGCTTTATCTTTATTAAGTTCGATTAGTGCAGCAACGTTAACAGGGATATTACTTACCCTCAAATTAGCTGCGGATCCTTTCCTTGGTTTTTGGGTTGGGAGGTTTAGTGATATCAGGCAGTCGAGAACAGAATGGTTAGCGGGAAGTACCATGGTGGTTGGTATTCTTTTTGTCATCATAGCATTCAATCTCCAAACTATTGTGTGGCTCTCGACGCTCATCCTATTACTTCTCGTATCTTCAATCGTAACTACATTATTAGATGCTGATGCTGCTCAATATGCAGCTGATTCATCCAATAAACATTACGTCGTATCTTCGTATTCCATGACGGTTGATATAGGTGCTGCATTAGGTCCATTTCTGGGTTTCACACTGCTCTCTGTAATAGGAGACACTGCCTTGAATGTTGGAGCTGCTCTATTGTTAGTTTTGTGTGGATTCGTATTGCTTCGAATGAAGAAAAGGAATCGGAAAAATGAAATCCTAATTCATGTTGATAACCATACATAATGTGGGAGGAGAGAATGACAATGAATCACGTTTTAGATGTCCTAGTCATTGGTGGCGGGCAATCGGGATTAGCATCAGGATACCACCTGAAACAAAGAGGCCTATCCTTTTTAATTTTGGAAGCGAGTGGGGAAGCTGCAGGTTCGTGGCCGAATTACTACGATAGTTTAAAGCTGTTTTCGCCGGCTAAATATTCATCCTTACCGGGATTATCCATACCGTCTCCAGGTGACCGATATCCTAATCGAGATGAGGTTGTTCAGTACCTAAAAAACTACGCGTCTCACTTTCAGTTACCGATTGTCTTCCATCAACGTGTTGAGCATGTTTCTAAAGAATCAGGTGTTTTTCAAGTTCGTACGACTACGGGAGAAACATATACTGCACGTAATGTGATCTGCGCTACCGGTTCTTTTAACAAGCCATTTATCCCATCGATACCGGGACAAGAAGATTTCAACGGTACAATCGTACATTCCGCCTTTTATAAGAAACCGGATGCCTTTAGAGATCAATCCGTTATCGTCGTTGGAAGGGGAAACTCAGCCGTACAAATCGCGATGGAGTTAGCAGATATAGCCAATACAACATTAGCGGTTCGTGAGCCGGTCTCGCTTGTGCCGCAGCGTTTTCTAGGTAAGGACATTCACTTTTGGTTTATCATCACCGGTATCGATTCTCATTGGCGGATAGGGAAGTCATTAGCCAACGCATCTTCCGTCATGGACCTGGATGGATATAAACAAAGGTTGAAGGATGGCAATCCAAAGCAAAAAATCATGTTTACATCGTTTTATGAAGATGGGGTAACTTGGCCCGATGGATCAAAAGAGAAGGTGGATAGTGTTATTTTTGCAACTGGGTTTCGTTCCAATCTTTCCTTTATCAAAGATCTAGTAGGACTTGATACTAATGGAGATCCATTACAAGACCGAGGTGTAAGTACGGTTGTAACTGGTCTATATTATGTGGGGCTATCCGGGCAGCGATCCTTTGCTTCAGCGACCCTCCGGGGGGTTGGTCCTGATGCAAAGTATGTTGTGAAACATATTCAGAAAAGGGCTAGGTGAGACAGATGGTTTCTTATGCGAAAAGTTATTATTGCTTTCTCCAATTTGACTTGTTTAGGTTCCTTCGACGCCACGACTAATGATATATATTTGTAATTGCAGACATTCTCATTTTAACTGGTCTTTTTTTTATAACAAAAAAGAGAGGAAATCGCAAAAAATGTTTCATATGGCAACCAGTTCCCGTATGGGATATAAAGAAAAATAATCTATCTAAGTAAGTGCTCTCTCCCACAATGTATAAGCAAGCACTCCAGACCTGCACCGACAAGATAATACTAATGGAAAACAAGCAGCCCTTCGGGGCTGCTAATTTCAGTCGGCTATAATCAGTATCTCAATTGATTAATTAATTTTTCTGAAATTGTCTACTTATGAAATGTTTGAGGGAACTTTTAATTGCAATAATAGAATTCTTGGCTTTTTTCGTGATTTGAATTTTGAATTGTTCAAAACCTAATATTTCTTTAGATAACACCAAAGAATTATAAAGATTGTAATTGAAAATAGCTATAAAGAATACTAAGCCAATTAAATTAAATTGATCATCAAAAATCAGTTCGTGACCAGTTACTACTTTAGCATTAATTAGAAATGACTTCATGGAGATGATGGCTGTACCTAAACCGGATAGGTATAAGAAGAGATGATTAATGGTTCTAAACCAGCTAGAGAAATCTGTTTTCTTAAAAAAAAGATAAGTGATAACATGAATGGTTGCAGTTGTTATAAAAGAGAAAAAAGAAGCTGAAAAGGTACCATATGCTAAATGTCTGATTGTATGATTAGTAGTATCTATAAACGAGCCGACCAAGTCCATGCTCCAAACAAAAGCACATATATAAAGAAAGAAAAAGAATAGAGAAAATAAGCAAAACTTTACCAGGAAATGAGTGAACTGCTTTGCCAATAGAATGCCTCCTTTGAATTATTTATATAAAATACGTGGAAGACTATCTCTACGTTTCGATTCGATAGGAACAAAAAACAGTGAGCAACCAAAGGCTACTCACTGTTTTTTGTATTGTTATAATTCCTAATTAACTTGTATAAAAATCTATTTCTTATTTAGTTTTACTTCAATAAATGAAATGATTTCATTTTTATCCCTTGAGTCCAATTGTCTAAATAATTGTAATAATTGGTCTTCATTATTTTTAAGTGTAGTTTGAAATAATTCATTCTCGAGTATACAAATTTCATTATTGAAGAATGTGTTTTTTTCCATAAAATTACGTTCTGCATGAACGTTTTGCCCCTCTCTATTGGAAATGTTAGTTTTTTTACTATTTCGATAGTGTTGGCCCTTTATTAACCAATTTAAATTGACATCAAATTTCTCATGTAAAGAAATAAGAGTTTCAATAGAAGGGTTGCTTTTTCCCGATTCAATATCACTTAAAGTACCTTGTGAAATTCCAATTACTTTCGCAAAGTCGACCTGATTAAGACTATTTAATTTTCGTATAATCTTGATTTTTTGGCCAATATCATTCAAAACAGAGCCTCCTTTCGTTAATTTTCATGGTTTTTCGGATACAATTATGTTAAAATCGGCTAAAATATCGAATAACCGATATATCCGCTGGATTTTTATTGAAAATCCAATTGTGTTAAGGGAGAATCACTATTCCAATATATCAATTTTGCACCTTCGATGCAGGTCAGAGAAAAGAAATAAATAGTTCTTTCAAAAACAATAAGGAGTGAATTGGTTATGGATTGGTTGCATAAATCATGGGTTTTAGAAGATACACTATATGCACCAAAACGGATAGTGAACAACAAAGGAAGCAACTGGTACCCACATATTATTGGAAGTTTCTATAGTCAAAAAAATAAATGCAGTGTGGAATATGAGTCGCTAAATGAAAGAATATTTTATAGTTATTTAGAGTTGGATCCATTTGTTTTTCGTTATTATGTGCAGCCTATAGAGATTCCCATGATTACAGACAAAAAAGAATGGTTTCATATACCAGATGTATTGGTATTCCGGCAAGGAAGTATCCCACTCCTTTATCAAATTAAAGAAAGCCCAGAGGACAATGACACGAAAATCCTTCAACGTAATCAAGCCTGTGAGCAAGTATGTTCAGCTAACAACTGGAATTACGACGTCGTATACCCGAAAACACTGCCTGAGACATTGAAGAGGAATATTCATTTCTTAAAAGGTTATCTTAAAAAAAGAATATATTACTCTCAGTGGGATCAAAAAGTTCTTAAAAGGTTGAAATGGTTGGAGCCATGCTCGGTTGAAGAAATATCGACAAGTTTTGTTGACTCGATAGATCCTCTTTACATTAAGCCATTGGTTTTTCATCTCATTGCTCACGGATATCTTCAAGTGGATGTAAACGAAAAAATTGATTCCAGATGCATCGTTACACTCAACCGTGAAATGAAAACAATATCGATCCTGGAGGCTCGAACATGACTATTAGTTCATTTCGGTTAAATGCGGAGTGTGAGGTATATGGGATCATGTATCGGATTGTATCTATCCAACCCCCGGATGTTTGGTTGAAAAGGGTTGATGGGGAAAGTGTTAAATTTAATTATTTTTCCTTAATAACCGAACCATCATTTAAACCGCATCAATCCATGATCATAGCCAGGAATAAGAATGAAATAACATCCAATAACAATGTAAGGAAATTATCAGAGGAACGACAAGATGAAGTAAGTCAGCGCTTCAAAATAATACAACCAATTCTGCTACTAGAAAGAATTCGAGAAGGTGATTTACAAGCACTTCACCTTTTTCATGATAAATATAAGTATCTCATTAAAGCAGGCGAAAGAATAGTACTGTTAAAACAGAAGGATCTTATTGGTAGGATATTGGAAATGGAGAAGAGTTCTAGAGCAACTATTATGAGATATCTAAAAGGATATCGACAAATGGGTTTAGATGGTTTAATTTCTGACAAAGGAAAGGGGTATACAGGACGAAAAGATAACAAAGTACTCACCATTTGTGATCCCCAAAACCCGGATGTTTTGCTGGACACGATAACAGTTAGGCTTCCAGATACGCAAATTGCTCTTATAAAAGAAGTGATCGAAAACGAATACTTGACGAAGTTAAGGGTTTCTAAAGCCACTATCTATAGAAGCTTATCACAGAAATGCATGAGCAATAACATACCGGAAATTAATTACATAACCATTAGTGGCATTATTGATCGAATTGATGTAAGAGCTAAAGAAAGATACCGTAACCACAAAAAAGCAAAGCAAATTTATGATCCGGTGGCAAGGGGATATGCTGACCGGGAAGCAGTAGGTCGGCTGGATATTGTTCAAATAGATCACACGCAGATAGATATGATGGTGATTGACGATGTAACGGGGATGGTCATTAATCGTCCTTGGCTTACTCTTGGCATATGTGTTTATTCTCGTGAAACTTGGTGCATGTATTTATCATCTGAGGGCCCTAGTGAAAATGTTGTTAGAAAGGCTATAAAGCATGGGGTGTTCTCTAAAAATACTATTCAAGATTTTGATACGCAAACTGAGTGGGTAGCTTTTGGAATTCCTAATATCATTTATGTGGATAACGGAATGGATTTTAAAAGTAAGGACATCAAGCGATTAGTTAATGAAACGTTAGAGAGCGAACTAAGACATCGTCCTGTCAAGTTGCCTCATTACGGAGCATTGATAGAACGTCTGTTTGGAACTGTGAACAGAGAAGTGATCCACAACATTTTTGGTACCACTAAGGGAAGTATTGTTGACAAAGGAGAATTAAACCCTAGTGAGGAAGCAACGCTTACTCTAAGTGATCTTCGAAAAATACTCATGTTGTACTTAACAGATATTTATCCGTACAAAGTTCATCGAGGTTTACCGAACAATTTATCACCACGTGTCCGATATCTCGAGAGCCTAAAGGAAATGGGGTATCCCGACGTGATTTTTGATAGTGAAAAATCATACTATGATATTGACTTCCTACACACAACAAAGAAGCCTTATACAAGAGATGGAGTACGCTGGGGAAATCGACTATATAAGTCGGAGCAATGTGGAAATATTGTAGGGACAAGAAATAAAAAGTACACGGTGAAATTTGATATTGATGATATCTCTGCAATTTATCTGCTTCATCCCGAAATCAACGAATTCATCAAGTTGCATTGCGAATCACCATCGTATGAGACTGTAGTGGGAGTCAATCATTACACCTATAAACTAATGGAAAAGCTTTTGAGAGAAGAAGGTCAATTAAAAAGAAATCAAATCTTAGGTAAAGATCAGATTGAAAAAGCTTGGGGGAAAATATCCAAAGTTGTAGGCAATTCATATACAAGAAAAAAAACAGTTCGCCAAACTATAGCTAAAATGTCGAATGTAACCCTAAAACTTGAAACACCATATACAAAACAGCAGGAACTAGCTAGGCAAAAAAACCAGAGTATCTTAAGCATAGAAGAGGAATTATTTCAACAAGCAAAACAAGCAGAGGACAGAAGGAGAGAGAAATAGATGAGTAGATTGGAAGTGAAATCATTCGCAAATCGAATTCGCAGACTATATATCGAACATGGCGAAGTGAATCGAATATGGAGTAAATTTGATTCACTTCGATTATGCAATTCATTTAGTGAAGAGGAAGAAGAGATACCAGATATTGAAGATGAGAAAGATCCAAGGCATCTAATTCTAATGGGATTATCCGGTGTAGGAAAATCCCAAATAGGAAAACGTTATGCGAAACGTAACCCGGGATATACGCTGGAAACAGAAGATGAGAAAATTGATATCAAGCCAGTAATTTATGTAGAGTTACCCTTCCCATTTACGCAGTTGCATTTCTATACAGCGATTCTTAAAGCATTGGGGACCGATAATTTTAGACGAGATGAGAGAATTAACCATGTTAAGAATCGAGTTCTTGGGCTGCTTAAGAAGCAAAAGACAGAAATGATCATATTCGATGAAATGAATTTTATTATGCGCACAAAACGGTTCGATGATCAAGAAGCAATGGAGATGCTAAAGGATCTAACGAATAAGTGTCAGTTATGTATTGTATGTATGGGTACACCAAAAATTGAAGTACTTCGTAATATGGAGGATGAATATATCAGGAGGTTCGGAAAAGATGTGATACAACGATTTGAGGAATGCGACGATCTCTTTTGCAATTTACTTTCTGACATTGAGCAAACAATACAACCACCTGAGGAAATTGGTCTAGGAGACCCTTCAACGGGATACCCACAATTACTTCATTTTTATTCACAAGGTAGAATTGGATATATTCATGCCATCCTGAAGGAAGCTTATCGCTTATTAGGCGTGTTTGAGGATTGTGAGGATCTGAACAAGCTAGTATTAACGGTAGATATACTTCGCCAAGCGAAGTTTAACTTATTTGGTGAGTCTGATCACTTAACTTGATGATAGGAGATAGGATTATTATGACTAATCGCGTTGAGATAAAGGGAGGAAATTGGCCTGAAGAAAAAATAAACCTTTCGATAAGACAAACCCCAAAGGAAGGGGAGTCATTTAGTAGCTATCTGGTTCGGACAGCTAGGGCTAATTATGTCTCATACTTAGATATACGAAAGTATGCTAGACCTGATAAAACAAATAGAAAATACGTTGCTTCTACATCATGTTTTATGAATCAAGTTGACTGGCAGCCTCAATCATTTAACGTACATAAAATGGGAGCTGTTCTTGGTTTGGATATGGTTACAATTGAATGTATGACTTTTACACCGGTTATGGACAAGTACTCATCCAATTGGAAACAAGATACTATGAGAGCAACTCTTTCTTTGTGTAAGGAAATTGTTAGAGATAGACGAAGACTATGTCCTGAATGTGTCTCTGAATTAGGTTATTTTAAATTAATATGGCAAGTTCGAGAGATAAACCTTTGTAAAAAACATCTTACTCCTTTGATAAGTGAATGCACTCAATGTGGTAAAAAAATAAATTATGTATTTGAGGAAATGTGGGACCTAGAATGTCCTCATTGCAGAATGCCATTGAAGAATGAAGGTAACGGAAACGAAGACATTGATTATCATAACGAATTGAAAAAATATAAGAGGTGGAAGTTTTTATTATCTCCGACACAAGAAACAATACCAACCATAAAAGGATTGAATTTTGAACAGAGTTTGGCGTGTATTCTGTTATATCATTCTCAGGCCACAGATAGATGGGAAGGGTATAAAGCAGTAAGCTATTTAGGGAGAGATACAGCAAAGGGTTTAGCAAGTTTAATCCGTAACCCTAAGAGCACTACTGCTAATAAATCAAAAATAAATTTACAACAAATATTAAAGGTTACTCGAAAATCAGGAATAGAGTTGGAGGAACTGTATAACATTAAGGTTCCGGACCAATATGTAGATTCATTTTTATTAACTCACATGAAGCTTGATAACAATGAAGACATTTGTGGGCCATGCCTTGCACCTTGGTGTGAGTCCTATCAATCTAGCGATACAATTGAAGAACTATATAACACTTCTGTTGGAAAAAAAATAAGAAAAAAAAATATAATACATAAAAAGCTGTTTGGTTGTACTAAATGTTTTATGAGATATGGTAGAAATGGAGATAGTGAATGGACTGAGATTGATGGCAAAATTGGTGTAATATGGAGTGAAATAAAGCCTTGTATAGAGCAGGGTCTCACCACATCAGCCATATTAAAAAAAACCGGAATTCATGATATATTTTTAGACGTATATATCGGGTACATGATTCAACATAAACTAATTGATATAGATATTATCGGCTTCGTTGAACCGGTAGTGTATCCTAAAAATTTGGTTGAGTTATTCAAAAAACTAAAAATTCGTAATTTTTCTAATATTTGTACTGTACCATTCTATCATTCTGTTTTAAAAAAGTGTAAATATACACTAGGTGAAGACAGAATAGAGGTATTTTATTATGCAGCCGATAAGGAGTTGAATTATAAACAACTATTCGAAAATTGGGATAATACTATGGATAAATCTAAAAAGGTAGAATTACTGACATCACAAATTGAACATGTTATCGAATCTCTAACATGTGAAGATGAAATATCCATTGATAAGGTAGCCAGTCTGGCTGGATGTGCTAAAACTACAATTATGGATAGAGGTTTTTCAAAAATCATTAAAGAAAAGAAAGAAAAATATAAACAACATATGCTGACAAAAGAAAAAAGTCATCTTGAAAAAATGTTTCTTTCATATAAAGAAAATATCCTATTAAATAACGAGCTGCTTCATGTACAGAGGACTGTAACTCATTTAAATAGATCACATCAATATTTAAAGCGATACCATGGCGAATTGTTAATCAGAATTCAGCTGGACTCTGAAATAATTAAGTCACAACAGAAATTGGAAATTCTTAAAAGACTTGAAAGAGAAATAAGTCGTGTGGTAGCTTCTATTTATTTGTCAAGACAAAAGTTGACCATTCAGAATGTTGCAAATGAAATCGGTATAAGATATCATAGTACAGTTTTAGGCTCTCAGATTAATAAAATGATAAGGACTGAAATAAAAAAAGCACGTGAATAACAATCATGAAAATATAAACAGCGGGGATCCTTTTGATTTCCCGCTGTTTATATTTTTTTTAATTGTAATACTTCACGCAACATATTGTGGACGATCATCAGTTCTGAAGTATTAAGAGTTAGGAGTTGTGAATCTATTTTCTCTAATATTTTCGCCCTAGATTGGTCAGAAACATTCTGCTTTGTTTCGAGTAGAAGTGCTGGATTAATTCCCAACGCTTTCGCTATTTTGGTCAATGTGTCTAAGGTAATATTGATTTCTCCTCGTTCAATTCTTCCTAAGTAAGATTGATCAATCTGAAGTATTTCCCCTAGTTCTTCTTGAGTATAATTCCTTGCTCTTCTGTATTTCCTTATCATCTTTCCGACGTCGTTATTAACATTATGGGACATGTTCTTCCACCTCTCTATAAGGGTATGGAAGAACAGAGAAATTCTGAAGAGTGTCATACTACATAATTCCAATTGTAAATAGGATATATATATCCTAAAATAGTGAGAGAATATAAATAAAATAGGAGATATTATTATGACATCATTGACCCATCATCATGTAATTGAAAATGTGCTGCAGTATAAAATGCGTGGAAAGGTAGCGTATCTTGGTAATGTGTCTGCCCTTTCGGCACTACAGATCACATATGTTAAACCTTATGATCACCCTTCGGGAAAAGGATATCAAAGGCCAGTGGACAGTAAACGATGCAATGATTTTGCAATGTATTTGTCTAAAGGCGATAATGCACTATTTACTCCCATTTTATTAAATGCAGAGTCTAAATGGGAATTTAACGCGTATGATAAGTCTCGATCGTCTTTTGGACGTTTAATTTGCAAAGATAAAGCCTCACTAATGGATGGCCAACACAGACTAGGTGGAATCAAACGTTACACCCAAGACACAAGTTCCGAAATGAATGTACCATTTCTTGCTTTCCACTATTTAGATGAGGAAGAAGAGATTAATTTATTTGATATCATCAACACCAAAGCAAAAGGAATAGGAAATTCGTTAAGCAAATATCTTCACCGGAATACGGATGATAATAGTTGGATAGCAACAGAACTTATAACAAGAGGTGATAGCCCGTTTCATTTTATTAGCACATTAACGGGTAAAAGAAGTGCTGGACGTCATGTTACTTTGCAAAATCTCTATAAGATCATTGAGATATTAACAAAGCCAGAACAAGTATCCATTTTGTCCAAAAATGAAAAGCTGATACTGGCTTTAATTTACTTCAATACCTTGAAGGAACAATTCAATAAAGAATGGCTCGACTACAAGAGTTACCGTATAACTCATATTGTATGTTTGAACGCTTTAGCTATTGTTGGAGCTCATATACTCGAGAATGCTGTAGGAAATAAAAGAAAACAAATTGACTATAAATTAATTGAAAAAAATGTGAAGAAAATCAAAAATATTGATTGGTCTACAGAAGGGGCGCTTAAATACATTAAGGCCATGAGTGGATCAAAGACATTGGCAAGTGATTTAATGAATCAATTGTTTGTCTCCAAGGTTAATTAAACTCAATTAAATGGGTGACGAGGATGCTCACAGTTCGCGTTAAAATCCAGGAAGATGAGTCACTAACGGGCTTTTTAAGACGACTATCTAGCTATAACGGTATCAGTATCCAGACCCTGTGGAATCTTGTGAAATCCGATAACTGGAAGAGAACGCATATACAATACCTGCATTTAATCGATTATTCTCCGACTACGACGGTTAACATGCAGCTGCTTCAAGAGATGTCTGAAATTCCGTCTGACAGACTATTACATGCAACGTTTTACTATGCATTAAATAAGTTTGGCCACAGTGATAGAATATCGCATGCTCGTTTTTTAAAAGGGGTTATCCGAACAAGGATGTTTTATTGTCCTTACTGCTTGAGAGAGAAACCTTTTTTTCGATTAAAGTGGAAAGTTAATGGAATAAAATATTGTTTGCAACATCAGTGTTACTTATTGGATTACTGTTTACAATGTGGTGAACATATTGATTTGAAGCGAATCGAAATCATTAACTATTGCCCCAATTGCCTTACAAATCTTGCGAATTTCAATACTAAAGCTGAAACTAATAGAGAGGTAGTAGCACAAAATTGGTTGCATAGCTCCTGGGATATGCTGCTCGCTAATAATACAAAGCATCGTCTTGGTCCGTCTGAGGCAGCCCTTAGACTTATATATTTTCTGAATAACGAGAAAAATCAGTATATGTACTCGAGCTTAAATCAAGTCTGTAGAAGGGAGGGGATTAATTTACAAAGTATCCTTCAGTACGCTAGAAACACACTTAAGGAAGAACGAATGATCCATATTACTCATCTGTTGAAAATATTGTATTTAAGAGATAAAACGCCAATAGATTTATTTGATATTCATCCACCAGAAGAGTTTTTATATCACGTTTTGTATAAGCCAGAAAATCAATTGGATTTACATTGCATTGCGCCTTGGTGCTCAAGTTATAAAAAGAAGAGTACTTTAAAAAGGACTGGTACCAAGCGTAAGATCAAGAAGAATGGGGAGATGCATTGTGATTATCAAACGTGTATGGAATGTGGGTGTGAATATTATTGGAACGAAAAAGATGAACAAATAGATAAAAGACAATACATCCAATGCTATCCATTCATATTGAGTAATGCTACTCTAATTGAACTTATGGAAAAGACACAATTATCCGAAACAAAGTGTCGGCATATAATGGCGTATTTTAAAACCCGACTGGATCAATTTGGGGTATATAATCTAAATGTTCAAAATTTGCGTAGATTAAAAACCGCAGTGTATAGAGACCTTCGAATGTCTGAAATACGATCATGGAACTGCTGGGACAATGAGGATCATTTTCTGGAGTATTGGTATCATCAAGACATTATTTCAGAGAAGCTATTTTTTCAGAAGAAAGTCAGCGAACGAATACCAAGAGAAAAGATACTAACTCAGATAAAGGAAATATGTAAGACATATATTGAAGCAAATATGGATATAAGTTTGAAAAACGTCGCTAAAGAAGTAGGAGTCTCCACAAACACAATAAGTGATTGGCAGGTTGCTCAAGATTACATCAAAGAGATGAAAAGGCATCAAAGAGAAGGCAGGCTCAATATAAGAAAAGAACAATTATATAATCAAGTGAACGAGTTTATAGACAACTTTACCGGTAGAAAATTGCATAGTAAAGATATTTATGAGCATATTCAAGTCAAACAAAGTTTTCTAACTACAGCAGCTCCTGATTTAGTCAAATATATCACTGGACGTAGGAAAGAATACAATCGACAGATGTACGATGTAAAGAATTTTTAAGGAATGAGTAAAGCAGATGACAAAATCCATAAAAATTATGCGTAACATAATCCGATGTAACACTTGTTGGACTGTTATTGAATCAATTCATGTACATCAATTAGTAAAATGTGAATGTGGAATTGTTGGGGTTGATGGTGGGCATGAATACCTGCGACGTATAGGTTCAATTGAAGATTATGAAGAGTTGTCTGAATGGGTATGTAGCCAAACATAATCAGAATATGAGGTTGGATCATGAAATTCGAAATCACAGAGAAAATTGAACAAAAAATCAGGGAATGGGACTCATGTGAGAGTACCGATGTATCGGGTGCTAGATTGGCATATACATTTATCCCCTCTGGCTTCGGATTAGTTATAGAGGTGAATTGTGATGTCTGTAAGAGGAAATTGAGCCTGACAGAAGGTTGGGGATAGAGGGCTTAAATATTCTGTGGAGGAGCAAAAGCGAGCATCAAGAAAAATAATACGTATTAGAAGATCTCTGGCAAACTTATGTCAGAGATCTTTTGTTATAATTGGAGATATCAGCTTAATAATAAGCGATTTCCGTTTTTATGGGACAACAGAGACATACAATGGTGCCAACAAGTGACCTTTCTTAAATTAAAATCATTTATGAGCCTGCAATTCGTAATCCTTCCACGTTATTAAAATTCGACCGGGACACTACTTTGGCGAGTGCTGAAAAGCATTAACTGATCACCAGAAAAAAAAGGACTGGCTTCATTCATGAACTGTTTAGCCTGAGGTTTGCATACACACCCTAAAGGTTAGTGCAGTGGACAACCCCTTTTGGAGATGAAGTCTTATGGATCTTATTGCTCACAATGGTAGTGTTGCTCTTGGTAGCCCCATCCCGGATGACCTAGGAGAGATCGAACTTATCGATCATCGGAACATTTTCCATCTTAAACAGTCAGTCTATGTTCTTGGAATGATGGGTGGAAATTGTAGTTAGGCGAATAAAGGATTTGGTTTTGGAGACAGTGCTAAATGTCTCATATTGTGACGAGGTAGCTAATGATATAGTAAATAGACAGTAATCACATTAATTCATACTTGTATTTACTGGATTTCCGCTACTTCGTGAAAGAACGTTATATAGCGCCCTTGACTGGATATCATGGTTGCTATGATAGTGATTTTTTAAAGCTGACAAAAAATTTGAATTTAGCGATAAACACAATACAAATTTCTACGTCCCTATTTAAAATAGATTAGGTGGTTGAGAATGAATAAATATAATTTTCAAAAGTTAACACCTGTAAAAAATGTAGACATGAAAATTTACGAAGAAGCTCTAGACTTTGTTTTCACTGAGGATGATTTGAAAAACATTGCTATTACCGGAGCGTATAGCGCCGGTAAAAGTAGTATTATTGAAACCTACAAAGATTCCAATCCTAATAAATCGTTTCTTAATATTTCTCTAGCTCACTTTGAATCAATAGAATCAGCTACTCTTCAACACAATGAGGAAAATCAACAAAAAAGTGACTCTTCATTTAAAGACACAACCTTGGAAGGTAAAATTCTTAATCAGTTAATTCATCAAATAGACCCTAAACGAATCCCTCAAACTCATTTTAAGGTAAAAAAACATATTTCCAGACAAAAATTATTTAAAGGTTCTCTTTTAACAACAATCATTTTATTCCTTGCTATCTACATATGGAAGTTTAACAATTGGCGTTTGTTTGTAACGAATAGTCAAGATGTATGGATAAAACAGTATTTAACCTTCACTACACTTGATACTACATTTATTCTTGGAGGAATTGCTCTGAGTGCTGCTCTGGCATTTACAATATATCAAATCATAAAAATGTTTAGTTTCAATAGAGTTTTTTTTAGGAAGTTAAAATTTCAGGGAAATGAAATTGAAATATTTGAGCATACAAATGAATCATATTTTGACAAGTATCTGAATGAAGTTTTATATCTCTTTGAAAATGCTGATGCAGAAGCTATTATTTTTGAGGATATGGATAGGTTTGAAAGTACACGAATATTCGAAAAACTTCGGGAAATAAATGCTCTTATTAATCGAAAGTCAGCAAGAACAATCCGATTTTTATATTTGCTTAAGGATGATACATTTACTTCAAAAGACCGCACCAAATTTTTTGACTTTATTATTCCTGTCGTTCCGATTGTGGATGGTTCAAACTCATATGATCTATTTATTGAACACTTTAAAAAAGGTCGTATAATAGATCAATTTGATGAATATTTCCTTAAAGGTCTCTCACTTTACATTGATGATATGCGTCTTCTTAAGAATATTTATAATGAATATATAATCTATCATGAGCGTATCCAGTCTACAGAATTGAAATCTGATCGGTTGCTTGCGATTATAGCATATAAGAATATTTTCCCTCACGATTTTAGTGAACTACAGTTGGGGCGAGGATTTGTCTTTAATATTTTTGAAAAAAAGGCTGATTTTATCAAGGAAGAGAAGGAAGAACTGAATAAAGAAATTACAGAATTGAAGAATTTCTTAGATGCTGCCGAGAAGGAATACTTGGAGGATATTGATGAATTAGATGCCATATTCTTTGTTTCTCAACATCATCTACGGGTAAATGGAAGAACAGTTAGTGACTATAAAACTCAAGGACATTTTCTTAAAGCATTGAAGGAAAATAGCGGAAATGTTACCGCCTATTATAATAATGGGGGATGGTATCAGTATGATTTTGATACAGAGTATCAAAAGATGCTAGAAAATAAGGATTATCAAAATCGAAAAAAAATCATTGATGCTAAGACAGTAACAGTCAAAGAGAAAATCAAAGAAAAGATATTAGAACTGCAGCGAAACATTAATGTGTTAGAAAATAAAAAGTTGTGTGAGATAATCTCCAAGGTGAACACGGATAAAATTTTTAGCGTTTGTTATATTAATGAAATTGATGAGATTACAGATTTTAATAGTATTAAGTCAAGTCCATATTTCAAATTAATAAAGTACCTAGTAAGAAATGGGCACGTCGATGAGTCATACTCAGATTATATGACTTACTTTTATGAACACAGCCTTAGTAGAGAAGATAAAATATTTCTGCGAAGTGTGGCGGACGTCGATTCTAAGGAATATTCATATAAGTTGAAAAATCCAAGTTTAGTTATTTCTAGACTAAGAGATATTGATCTAGAACATGAGGAAACCCTCAATTTTGACCTTTTAGCATACTTATTGCAATCAAATCATCAGAAACTACCTATATTTTTAAAGCAGATAAAAGAAAGACTTAAATATGATTTTGTGACTGATTTTTGGTCTACAAAGGAAGAAGCAAACTTGTTGATTAAAGCAATTAATCATTCATGGAGTGGTTTCGCTAAAGGATTAATTAATTTATCAGACTATCCAAACAAGGAAAAACATAAATATATTATTAAAAGTTTTCACTTTTCTTCTGAAGAGGACTTAAGGAATCAAAACAGCGAAAACTGTATAACTGAATATATTTCCTATCGAAAAAATTTCTTGGATATTGATAAACCAGATATCATGAAAATTATTAATTCATTTGAATTGCTTGGAGTAAAGTTTGAACAAATTGAATATGAGACTGCTAATAAAACATTATTTTTAGAAGTCTATAAAAATTCGTACTATCAAATAAATTACTATATGCTTTCACTTATATTAAATGAAATTTATAAAATGGAAGAGACACGGGACTTCAAACATAAAAATTTCACTCTTATAACTTCAAGGCCTCAAGAACCAGTAGTATCATATATAAAAAGTAATATAAATGTATATATGCAGAAGGTTCTTGAATTTTGCAATGGTGAGATAGCTGATGATGAAGCAGCAGTTATTGAAATACTTAATAATTCTCTTATTAATGATGATTATAAGTTAGTTTATCTAGATTATCTTAAAAGTACTATTCGTGAATTAACCTCTATTCATAATTCTGAATTTTGGAGGATTCTAACTGAAAAAGAAATAGTAATTTATTCAGAATACAATATTCTTTGTTATTATTTTAAATTAACTCAAAAAATGGATAGAACATTAGTAAGCTTTATTAACAACAATGACATTGAGTTGTCGTTTTCAGAGGAAATATATAATCGTGTTGGGGATGGTCAAGTTGAATCCTTGTTGGAGGATATTATTCAGTGTAACGAGATGCTAGACAGTAAGTACGATATGTTTATTAAAGGCTTCAATAGAAGTGATGAGGCATTTATTTACGAAGAGATCTCTGCTTCTAAAATGCGAATCCTTATAACCCGTGGAATTATCCAAATGAATGATACAAATTTGCGATTTATTAGAGGAAATTATTCAGAAAATTTAGTATTCTTCATTATATCTAATATAGATACCTATACAAATGAAGTTATAAGTGAAGATAACTTTGATTTTTCGGAGCTTACAAACATATTGGAAGAAAATATTGAGGATACTTATAAACTTAGTTTGTTAGAATACTGTAATCAACCTATATCGATAATTGGTAAGAATCAGTATTCTGATTCGTTAAAATCTTATATTATTCAGAATAACTTCCAAACAAATGATCTTCCCAAGTTGATTGTGGAGTATAATAGGGTAAATGAAGGATTAAAACATGATATATTTAGCGTCTGTATCGAACATTCTGATCTTATACTAAGTGAAAAATGTGAAATCCCATTTCCACTTTTAATATTAATATTTGAGTCAACTGAAGAAGGACGAGAACGAAAGCTGGAATTGTTTGCTTCTCAGTTTATGAAGTTGCGTCTTGTTCAGGTGCAACAATGCTTGCAACAGTTAGAGCTAACATCATTTAGTGATCTATTTCAAAGGAAGAGACCAAAGATAGAGATAACTCCTATTAATACACAACTATTAGAAGCATTTAAACAAAGAAATTGGATTATTGACTTTAAGATCGATGAGAACGATTCAACTATGTATCGTACTGCAGGAAGAACAAAAATTCCAGAAAGCTAACAAAATTAATCCTAGCTAATGAAGATAGCTTAGCTTCTGGTGTAATAAAAAGATGGGGTAATGACAGATCATAGTCTAGTATCTGATTACGAATTATTAACTGATTATAAGATAAAACTGATAAAATTCGAATATGGTAAATCGATAAAAGTAACCTAAGAATGATAATGAGTCGCTTATTTATGAGTAGAACCACATGTGAGTATATAACTCCTATGTGGTTCTTTTTTCGACAATACATAGTTCATAATGGTAGGTTTTATATAGAAAATAACAAAGATATGACTAAAGCGCAGTACATTAAATTCGGTCGTATCTTTATGTTGGACGAAAAGAATATATAGACATTAATAGCCGAATTCTATAGGTAGCCTGTTAAGCTAACGGGCAGTTTTGCTGAATATTATCACATCCCCTTTGCAACATAATCCTAGTCCCCAAACGTCAATAACTATTGAAAGGGGGATAAATAGTGGAAAAAATAATGATTACACTGATAGCAGTATGCTTTATTCTAACAGGATGCTTCTCTATTCAAACTGAGAATCAATCGAATTTAAAGAAGGAAAATGAGAGTATTCCGTCTGAAAGGGAAAACAAGCTTATTTTGGAATTAGTGACAGCCACTTTGCAAGCTGCGGGAATCGAGATGTTTGAAGAAAAATTGGAAAATGACTGGGTCTTGAATAATGTGATGCCAAATCGGTTCTCTGTAAGCCGACCAGATGTCAAAGAAGCCTATAAGGAGTACATCTCAATTTATGTTTATAAGTCGGAAAAAGCCCGTATAGAAGGATTTAATGATTTCAACAAACAAAAAGAAAAGTATGATATGTCGATTCCAAACATTTACCAACACAAAAATGTTCTTTTACTTTATTGGTATAATGAAACCGTTGACAATGCGGAAAATGCGAAGTTTAATAAACAAATTGAAATGGCAATTCAAAAAATGTAAATTATTGAACTAACGGGAAACGATAGCTCAATAAGAACGTTAGTTCAATCAAGATAGGGAGGCAGCCGGTAAAATTATCGGCTGCTTTTTCGTTAAGACAACGGGCAGATTAGCGTAGCTTGGATCAACATAAAACGAAAAGTTGACGCAAACTCCGTGTGGCAGTGTTCAAGTTGACTTGGAGGAATTAAGGGTAGGTAGCTATATCACCCAAATTAAACCATTTTAGTATATTTTATGATTCTACATCTTATTTCTAGGTTAAATATAGATGACTTAATAAATACCCTCTGTGGCATAAAACTAATTTTGCACAATCATGGATCTGAAGGGAGGTCATTTTGTAAAATTGCCGCCAGTTAGCAGTAGTTTTTAAATATCAATGAGAGGATGGTTTGCTTTGAAAAAATGGTTTCTTTCTATAACAATCGCTGCTTTAATAACAACAACATTCACCACGATTCATTCAGACTACCACTCCCCTAATCCTACAGCTTTTTTTAGTGAATCAATTAATACTGTGAGCCTTTCTTTAGACCAGATGATTGCTAAAAGATCTGAATTTGGATTTTCCACTGACGAATCACAAGTTACATCTCTCATGAGCCAACAATACCTCTCAAAAGAATTTGGATTTTATCTAACTCCAACAGAAGAGCAAGAATTAATAAATAGAATACAAGAACAAGATGTTAAGACTGATGAAATCAGAAACCTATACAGCCTCGACGAAAACTATTTAGGAATGTATATAGACCAAGCTTCAGGAGGTACAATTAATATAGGATTCAAGGAAAATACAACTTCTATGTTGGAGGCTAGTTCCATTAATAGCTTTCTGCCAATTAAAACTTTTGAAGCTGAGTATTCTGAAAAAGAAATGGAGGATGCAGCCAATCTCCTAAGCAGCAATCTTTCAATAGTAACTGAATTAATCCCAAGCCTTCTTTATATTAATGTTGACTTTATTAATCAAGAAATTCAAATAGGTACTAAAGAGGAAGTTAATGATGCCGATGGTTTAATAGTCCAAAAAATCAGTGAGATAACTAGACAAAATAAAAACCTATTTAAAATAGTTACAGACCCAACTTCAAAGACAGAGGATAATTTACGTACGGATCGCATTAGACCCTTACAGGGGGGATTAACTATTGATTCGGCACCATCTACAGCTGGAAATTGTTCAACAGGTTATTCTGCCTTAGATTCTTCAGGTAACCCGTATATTATGACTGCAGCACATTGTTGGTATAAACAACCGGGTACAGGAATATATCAGTCCGATGCGTATATTGGTACCTTTAGTAGTATAGCCCATTATGGGAATAACGTAGATGCTGCGGCGATACGTGTTAGTTCAACCAATCTTCTAAGTAATCAAGTCTACAACGAAACCACAAGGTTAACAGCTCTGCAAGTTCCAGGTAATGATGTTATAGGTGAGGTCGTGTGTATCTCAGGACGAAATAGAGGAGAAACCAACCCATGTGGTACTCTGCAGGGTAAGAGCGCTAGTGCATTTTGGGAAATAATGGATAACGGAGTCTTAACAAAAGTATGGTTTGATAACTTAAGGGCTGCAACATATCCTACTTCTGGAGGGGACAGTGGTGGTACAATTTTTCGAGGRAACACTTTAAAAGGCATTAACAAAGGTACCCTTCCCGCCAATGGCTTTGTATATTCTGTTTACAGCCATGTAGGAAATGTAACAAATCGATTAGGACTAACTCCCGTTACTTGGTAAAATATCATTTTTCTTGCAACATATTCCCACACCCAGACGTCTAAAGTATTAAGAACATAATATTTAACTAAGTGGGGGGGAACAATTGTTATGAATTTTAAAAAAATTATAATCACCTGTCTTATTATAATTTGTAGTGCGGGTTGTGGAAATATTGAGCAAACAAGCAACCCTGAAAATAACTCTAAAGTTATAGAGGGGGATGAAGTGAAGGTTACTCCTGACATTAGTGGATATATCGTTGATATTTCAGATAATAGAATCCTAGTAGTAGGTGGAGAAATAGTTGAAGAGGATCTGAATAAACTAAGCATTAATGAAATATTGACAAAAGCTTCACCAGACGCGACTTGGTTAATTATACCTGAAGGTCAAAAGTTAGACGACTACTCGGTCGGTAATCAAGTTGATGTATGGACTACTGGGAAGATCGATACTTCTTATCCGGCTCAAGGTAAAGCAACTAAAATTGTAATTGAATCAGAATAACTGTTATGAAATTGAGCTATCATAAAATCGTGTCACAAACAATGAAAGGAGGCACCCATTTCAAATCTCACCACTGACACTGACTGTCCCGTTTGTAAGCAAGCATATCAATTAGTATCATGCATTCGTTATACTCAATAGAAAAAGAGCTTCAACCTTTCATTAAGATCACAGTAACACTAGTGAGGACTGTCGCAAAAATTAAATTCAAAAAGTAGAAGTAATCCACCCCAATCCTGAGAAGTTGATTCTATATCAACAGAGAATATCTTGAACTTATTCAATATATCCATACACTTGGAGCGGTTCGAGTAATTAAATCTAGTATCGACCTTCTAAAAAATGCGCCCCAGCCCAAGATCATTAATATTTCCTCACGTTTAGGGTCGATAAGTAAGAGCGCGAATGGAGATTTTGAAGGTGGTTATTCTTACGCTGCTGCTTACCTGTCGGGGGACAAGATCATGTTCCCATTGAAAGTCGCTAATTTAGCGGCTTTTTTGTTTTATCGGTACAAGTTCTTGTCCCGAGTCGAGGATAAGAACTTGTACCGATTGCCGATTAGATAAGTATCTAACTATGTTTCCATGCAATCTCATTAAGCTAACGGGCAGTTTAGCTTAACAATGTTGTAAGTTCCAGGATTGTTTTAACAGGGTTATATAATTCAATGCAGAATTAATATTTAGATACATTTCGAGCAAAGGGGAAGATAAAGAAATGATATATCGAAGAAAGTCATACAAAATTGATTCAAAAAGAATAGATGAATTTAATCATTTATTTAATGAATATCTTTTACCTACACAACTCAAATATGGGGCTAGTTTAGTTGGTCGGTGGATGACGGAAGAAATCGAAGGTGTTATTGAAGTCTTTGCGATTTGGGAATATAAGAGTCTCGAGGAATATCAAAATATAGAAAACCAGGTTAAAGGTGATGAAGAGCATGTTAAACGCGTACGGAATCAACATGAGGAATTAAGAATACGCGGAGAAAACCTCTTAAAAGAAGCACCAAAAGAAGACTTTTTATTGAGTACAGTACCTAGGAATAAAACGATACTATCTAATTTTTCATAAAAAACAATTCAACTAACGGGAAACGTTAGTTCAATAAAGATAAAGAGGCAGCCGGTCATATCGTTCGTCTGCCCTTTAATTCAACTAACGGGCATGGGAAGGTAGGGGGTGTAAATATGTTTAAGTTTATATTAGGAGTGGGAGTTTACCGGGAAGCATTTCGCGGTAGTTCATCCCTACATCCGAGAGCATCGAAGGTACTTCGTGAGGAACTCACCCGGTTAAAGCGTCGAGAACTTAATTGTAAGCTGACCATGACAGAAAAGGAAGTGCTACAATTAATCTGCCTAGGTCATTCCCAACCCAAGCTGATCCAACTGATGGGTATTTCACCAAATACGATGAAGACGCACGTTCGTCATATTAGTAAAAAGCTTTTTTGTCGAGGGACAAGAACTTGATCCCATAGAAAATCGCTAATTTAGCGGCTTTTTTGTTTTATCGGTACAAGTTCTTGTCCCGAGTCGAGGACAAGAACTTGTACCGATTGCCGTAATGGACAAGAACATAGTCCGATTACCGATTATATAAACTATTTTTCCATACAATTTCATTAAGCTAATGGGCAGGATAGTTTAATGATCGGGGCTATAAGGCTGTACTAGATAGTACAATGTATAGTGTACTGTTGAGCTATGAGAGACCATAACAAAACCACCTTTTCGAAGGTGGTTTTGTTATGGTCAAATAATAGTATCAAAATTTAGCATAGCCTAGATTTTAAATATTGCACCCACATCCCGTGCAGCTCAGCTTCCGATACTTGAAATGCGCCTTGAAAATCAGTGGCATCGCGTATGAATTTGTTGAGGGCATCTAAACTGTATGAATGGATGAGATATTCTACGAGCAAGTGAGAGAATCCATATCCCCCTATCTTCTCGAAATCCCAGGTATCATTAGTTAATGCTTGAAAGCTAGGGACAGCGTTATTTTGAATCGATTCGGAGGTGCTATACTGGATATATTCTTGTGACATTTGTTTGGCTTCATGCCCGCCGAGACCGTGTGTAAGCCATTTCGGTGCCAACGGATTAATATCCTTCACTAACCACATCGTAAACAAGCTTATAGTGTGCCGTAGTACCGATTGATACGTATGTTCAGGGCCTGGGTTGAGTGGGGATACGATTTTAATTTTATTGTCTTCATAGGTTCCCATAAACCAATTGGGCGCATCCGGCTCGTTTATTGCTTGATGAAAAGTGGGCAGATCCGGATAGATCTCAATAGCGATTTTCTGAGAAGGTCGATGACGATAGGTTGTAATAATTCGATCTACATTGCTTTTCAACTCTTCAAATAAGTCATGGTATACCTTGTTCATACCATCATTCTTGGAGGGAGCTTCGCTTTTATCCACAATTGATATCAATTCTTTAATAGACATGATTGTAATGTCACCCCATTCTTTTAATTCTTTTTTTAGTTTGTTTAAGGCACGATAGAGTCTGTTCTTGACTGCGCTTTCAGGCATCCCGATGATTTTGGATATTTCCAATAAAGTGCAATCGACGAAAAAACGCAATGATATGATTTGCTGATCTAATTCATTCAATCGGGCTAATGCAGCACTAATATCAAGACGGATATCGACATCTCTAGCAATATCGAGGGATATCGATTGGGACTGAAAATCGATTACTTCGTGCACCATTTCTTTATTTCGTGACCTCGTACGATACTCGTTTTTCACAATATTTTGCGCGATTTTGAATAGCCAAGTAAATATATTGGAGTTACCCTTAAACAAGTGAAAGTTTTCCATTGCTTTTAAAAAAGCTTGTTGCGTTAAGTCATCGGCAGTTGCCGAATTTGTCTTTACTGCAATATAATTTCGAATTCTATCTCGATATTGATTATAAATGGCTTCGAAATGCTGGATGTGCTCCTGCTCCTCCGGAAGAACAGGGATTTTCTTTTTGTCTTGAGCTCGTGACACCAGTAGTACCTCCTCCTGAACTTACAATTCATTAGACACCGAAGGGAGGTAAAAAGCCACATCATTTTAAAATAATTTTACACGACGCCACTCCACTTTTTTTAAACCCCGAAAAAGCAAAGCGTAAAGGCAATTCAGCTATGTGGTATTAAGTGAGGATTACCAATGGAGAAAGAGATTCAGGAGCTTAAAAAACGTATTGGCTTTCTGGAAAAGCAAGTTCAGAACAAACAACTTCAGTCATCTAATATATTGAGGTTGAGCTTAACTTTTATAACAGTACTCGTGACTTTGCTCATCTTGATTGGAATCTTTCAATTTATAACCCCCCAACCAATTGAACTAACGGGAAACTATGGTTTAATTAATAAAGCTGCAGCAGATCGGAGGATCGACTGCAGCTTTTGTTGAAGTAAAGGACAGGATAGATTGATTTTTGTTCATCTGAACTAACGGGAACGTTAGATCAATAAAGACAAGAAGGCAGCCGGCCAATGTGATCGGCTGCTCTTTCGTTAAGCTAACGTGCAGTTTACTCTAGAAATTAGAGGTAACGTAATGGGGTTGAACGAACTAATAAATGAGGTGTAAAAGTAAATGGTAAACCAACTGGGGGCACTTATATGTCGAGAATAAAATATCTGCATGAAACAAACAGGAATATAATTATTACGGGTATTCCAAGGTCAGGGAAATCTACAGTAGCATTCGAAATAAGTAAAAAACTTAACTACAGTTTAGTACAGCTTGACCCTATTGTAGAAGCAATGAAGAAAGCTTTTCCTAACATCAAATTAGAAAAGAACCCCGTAGGTATATTGGAGTATAATGAATTCAATCCATTTCTAATAGAATATCTAAAAGAACTGAATGATGATGTCCCAAGAAAAAAGGGCATAAACTATGTCATCGAGGGCAGCGATTTAGACCTAAATGAATATTTCAAGCATTTTAGTAAAGATGATTTCATTGTGGTCGGAATATGTTATCCAAACAGAAACGAAGAAGAAATTTACGCAAACATGAAGAAATACGACAACATTTTAGATTGGAGTTATTATCTTAGCGATATTGAACTGCGCAATTATGCTGAGGCATTGTATAGGAGAAATAAAGAATTGGAGGGATTACTAAAGAAGTACAACATCACTTATTATGATGTTTCACGAGACAGGAACAGTGTTTTACAGCAAATAGAAAGTGATATGATTTCATTTGTTAAAGGTACAAACTCTAACCTTCTTTAAGCTATCGGGATACAATAGTGCAATGATACAACGAAAGCAGCAGATCAATGTGATCAGCTGCTTCTATTCAACTAAGTGGCAGGATAGTGTGGCAATGGTCAACTGCCTTTAGCGGCTTAATCACCTTGCTTTCGGAGCAAATAATTCATGGATATTTCCTTCTGGGTCAGCAAAGAATGCAGTTCTATGGCTCCAAGGCATATCCGAAGGAGCTTTGATAGGAGTAGCCCCTTTTGAGATGATTTCTGCATAAACTCTATCCAATTCATCTGCCGAATCAACTGGAAATGCCAGTTCAAAACCTTGTCCACTTTTTCGTTCTTTGTAATCTTTGTGTTCAGTGATTTGATACATTATTTCACGAGAACATATCGCAAATCTTACACCTTTATTTTCTAACCCATAGTAATGATCTGATTCTGAATCGATACGAAAACCAAGTGCGTCTCGATAAAACCTCCCCATTTTTGATACATCGTCTGCCAAAACTGTAATCAGGTCGATTCTTGGCTCCATTTTTCTCAACACCTACTTTCAATTAATTATTAAGCATTTTACCATATTATTGTATTAAGCTATCGGGATACGATAGGTCAATAATGACAAAAAAGCTGCCGGCCAGAGTTAGCGGCTGTTTAGCTATAGAAAACTCACTTCCTCTTATCCATTTAATAAAAAATAATAAGCAGGGCATAATACACCAAATTAAATTGTTACATTCACGAACCTAAGAATTGGAGTGTGCCCTATGCTTAAGAAAAGACATATTACTCTTGTACTATTGGGCTTGTTAACATTGTTAACCGCATTTAGCAAACAAGACCCCCTTGTTATAAGTGATGTTGAAATCAATGTAATGAAGATAGCTGGTATTCTTCGGTATGATATCGTCTTAAAGAAAACCGCAGAATTTAAATTAGACGATTTCAATGAGATTAATAATTCTCCAGGCCATCATGTGTTTAACGAAGGATTGAATTTTGCTGTTAGGCCCAACAATAATTTAGCATCACTGATGGAATTGGAATCAAATAAAAAATATGTAAAAATGCAACTTCGTGGTGGCGGTAGTTCAGGAAATTTTGACACAGAAGGAAAGACTACACTTAATCTTGAGTATTCGATAAAGAAGGATGTGGATATTGATGAAGTGCGAAAATCTGCGCTTGATTCTACATTACTTGTACTTATGGGAAACAAGGTTATTGCTGAGATTCCTTTAATCAAAGTGAAGTGATTTTGGATACTCTCCAGAAGACGGCAGCTCATTAAAGACTAGAAGACAGCCTGTTAATGATGAATAAGCACGAAAGCAGCCGACAGAAACAATGGCTGCTCTTTTTATTTAATCTAACGAACAGGATTGCACGCACAAGTAAATATTAACCGAGAATTGAAAAGCGTCATTGCTCAATTTAAAGGCAGAAATATGTAAATTGTCAGTAGTTAATTAGATACGACGCATATATTAGAATAATGATTTGAATTAAGGAGGGTGTTATATGCAACCTCAAATACCTAAAAATCCTGTAGTCCCTGAATTAACTGAAGTACAGATAACAGAATTAACTGATATCGTTTTCTTATCTAAGGAAATATTACCTTGCGATGCTATTTTTGTTTTTGGAGGTACTCATCCGGGGCATTGGGAAGCCGCGATTGACGCTTATAAAAGAGGCTTGGGAAGAACTATTATTGTGACAGGAGGAGTCAGCCCTACAGGAATCAAGCATGAGAATTGGGTAGATAAAACTGTACCAGAAGCGCATGTCATTGTTAATAAACTAACTGAGGCAGGTATTCCTTTAAATGTAATCGTGTACGAAGATCGCTCAAGGAACACGTTAGAGAATGTTTTATTCGCTAAAGAAGTATTTAACTTCGACGCTATCGAGTCACTTCTAATTGTATGCAAATCTCATGGTGCAGGCAGACAATATCGTACATTAGCGAAGCATTTGCCCCCCAAAATTAATTATTTTTCATATGGCTTTGATTCAAGTTATAATGGCCAAACGATAAACAGAGAAAACTGGATGCATAGTTCAATAGGTCGCTCGAGAGTGTTTGGAGAGTATTTGAGAATCTGTTTTTACGGTGACCGTGGAGACATACTTCGCTTAAATAAGAAAGTGGAGGGACTCACTTAAAATATGGATGATTGATTTATTTTATTTATGCGACAGCGGTAGTAGATTAGTCCGATGTTGGCCAGATCAACATGATTTCAACTTATAATGTCGAGGGACATGTCGGGCGACAAGATCATGGTCCCATTGAAAGTCGCTAATTTAGCGGCTTTTTTGTTTTATCGGGTACAAGTTCTTGTCCCGATTGCCGTAAAGGACAAGAATAAGTGCCGATTACCGATTAGATAAGTATCTAACTGGGTTTCCAACTATGTAGATGAAGTTTGTCAGATATTCGAATCAAAGGGCGGGATAGTTTGTTTTGTTGAACTAGAAGCAGACTTGGAAATTAGACTAGAGCGTAACAAAAATCCTCACAGACTTAAACACAAACCTACTAAAAGGAATATCGATTTCCTCACAGACTTAAACACAAACCTACTAAAAGGAATATCGATTTC
>NZ_JBNDYG010000061.1:0-31115 GCF_049893405.1 Paenibacillus sp. Dod16 | reverse complement strand
AGCCGGGCCGCCTCCAATTTTAATTCCAAGGAGTACCGTCGGTAAGCTTGTCCTTTTTTAGCCATGAAAAAATCCCCTTCGTTAGGCAAGATTAAGTCCATCTTAACAGATGTCTTTTTTCTCTTGTCTACTAAAAGGGGATAATACCAAATTAGCGACTTTCAATGGGACCATGATCTTGTCCCCCGACACTTCCTACTACTGTTAGTATAGCTCCTAATGGAGTCGGAAAAGATCTTTGATAATTTCCATATAAATAAATATACCTACCAAAGCAATAAGTACTGCTATTCCGATTATTCTACTTCTCATGATCTCTTCCTCAGTTAAATAGGATTTGCAAAAATTTAGTATAACGTCTTTTCTACCAACTTCGTAAATGATTCCATATGTAGAGTATTCGTAAATTATAGAACTCCCCTGCCCTTAGTTTAACACTGGGCATACGTTATTGTTATTTTCCTCCAACACGAAACACACCAATTACGGTTGTACCTTCAACATCATAAAGAGGGATATCACGACCATCTGATGATCTATTGTTCTGTATCGCGATGGCATCCTGGGGTGACTTTGGTTGTTCACCGTCTAAATATTTTCTCAGCACATATCCTGCAGTGCCATCTATGCCTATTGCGCTAATTAATTCGGGTTCTGTTTCTGGAGAAGCAGCATCTGAGGATGAACCGTATGTCTGCCCATTTTCATTTCTTTTCACTTTCTAGTCCCTCATCTTTGAATGTTAGATCGGATAAAAGCGTATACGATGAAATTATCTTTATTTTTTTTCATAAAAATTACCCCTCACTATTACCTGGTTTGTATCTTTGGTCACTTCCTCTTCAATATCTAGGTTAGCGACTTCATCTCTTGGAAATTGTTTTGGAAAAGGAGCATAATAAAAATCTCCGTATTCAGTTACTACCCTTTCCGCCGGTTCCGTTCGTGCTTTTCTGTTGTATTCATTTTGCCAATCTGATAATGCTTTTTTTGATGGAGTGGTGTCATTAATAGTCGAGTCTTCAACTTGATTATTAACTATAAGTTCTCTGACTATAAATAATGCGCTCATCAATACAAGACAACTTGCTGCAATGATTGTAGCTCTTCTTAAATACTTCTTATCCATGAGCACTCACCCTAAAAGTATAGTTTAGACATCTTCACTTCTCCATATGATTTATGATCCACTTTCTTGTTTCCTTCAACTTAGTAAACACTAATAAAGGAAACAAAGTTACATAAAAAAAATTGAATCAGATGAAATAGTACTTTTGGGTATATTTGTAACATGCCCATGGCCACTATTATCTCCAAGTGTTGTGGAGTCATAGATAACTATCTAATCGGTAATCGGATCATCTTCTTGTCCTTTACGGCAATCGGTATAATTTCCTGTCTTCGGCTCGGGATACGAAATTGTACCGATAAAATAAAAAAAGCCGCTATAACAGCGACTGGACTGACCTAATGGTTACATTTTGTAAATCGTTATCCTTTTGTTATCGCAGCAAGATCATTCTCTATCCTTTAAACAGCCGATCCATATGGATCGGCTGCCTACTACTATTGAAACATAATCTTTTCATATTTCTCCAAATAGTCGATTGGAATGGCAAGACCTACGGGGATAGAGAGGCCTCCCTGTGATGTAGTTGTTGTGGCATACACAACTGCTATCACATTTCCCTTATTGTTAATAACAGGGCTGCCGCTGTTTCCGTTATGAATTGGAGCCTGTATCATAAGCATGGGGAGCTTGGGACTCTCTAATGGAGTTAATCCTAGCACTGTGCCTTCAGTAGCGATTCGAGAGAATGCTAGCGGATTTCCGATGACATGTATAGGGTCGCCCTCTTGATAGGCTATCTCTGTTTCCAATTGGAGTGTAGGTAGGTTGTTCGCATTGTCTCTAATTTTTAGTATGGAGATATCGATCTCGCTGTCACTTACGATAACATCTGCCAAATATGTTTTTCCATTGAAGAATTGGATGATGCAAGCCTTGTCATTATCCATAACATGTTGATTCGTTATAATGAGTCCGTTTGGAGCGATATTAAACCCTGTACCTTTCCGACCACCAATACTAACGTTGACAACGGCTTGCTTATATTGCTGGATCTGTTCATCTTGTGATAACTGTGAATCCTTTTTCAAAAACCGTAGTGTCGGTAGATTATAAATCTGTGGTATAAAAGCAATTAGATTACCGAGTAGAAGAATGGCCAACATAATAATAATGGTTTTTTTGATCCATGTTCTTTTGGGTGGTGGATTCAACTCATCTTCTTCATTGTCATCTTCCTGGTTCCAAAATTCTTCTTCCCATTCAAGTGGGATATCAGTATCATTTACCGGATCGGCGGATGTTTTGGGATCATTCGGCTCATCGTTACGGATGGAAAATACCTCCCTGCTCAAGAGAAATAGAATAAAAACACTGCTTCAAGTTAATTATACCAAACCTTGGCAGACCGTGATCGGAAACGATGGGTAAACGTATAATACAAGTAAAACAAGCTACAATCTCATTGGAATGCAGCTTGTTTTTTTAATGATTATCGTTTTGGACATAGTGTTCATTTCCTGTCTCTTTGAATCGATGAGAAAAGCAGGTTGCCAAACCTCTTCAGTCATGAGATAATTATAGTTTTCCTAATAAGAATATGACAGTGTCGGAGGCGTAAGCGTGGAGCGATATCCTTTCTCCTATGATCCGTCAGAGCCGTTCGTCAAGCAGGTCGGCGATTGGGTTGCGGATGTTTTTTATGATGTGTTGCCTGAACATGGATTTGATGTCCGGGATGAACAAATATTTATGGCTTACCAATTGGAAAGAGCCTATGCCAGTAAGAAAACTATTTTCGCTGAAGCTGGGGTAGGTACGGGAAAAACACTCGTGTATCTGCTTTATGCGGTTAACTATGCAAGATATACACGCAAACCTGCAGTGATTGCCTGTGCAGATGAGTCGCTCATTGAGCAACTTGTAAAACAGGAAGGAGACATAGCTAAGCTTGCCCGTTATTTGGACTTACAAATTGATGCGCGGCTCGGTAAATCTCCTGATCAATATCTATGTATTAAAAAAATTGACGGCGTTCGTCTTCAGGATGAAGATGCAGCGGTTATTGAAGACGTGTATGAAAATCTTCCTGATTTTGTTCATTCCCCAGGAACGATGCAATCTTTTTACCCTTACGGGGATCGTAAGGAATACCCTCATCTGAATGATGAACAGTGGAATAAGATCAACTGGGATTCATTTCAGGATTGTTTTGTATGTGATCAAAGACATCGCTGCGGCATGACCTTATCTCGGGACCATTATCGAAAATCTACAGATCTTATTATCTGTTCCCATGATTACTACATGGAACATGTGTGGACCTATGAGGGAAGAAAAAGAGAAGGTCAGCTTCCACTGCTCCCGGAACATAGTTCAGTCGTCTTTGACGAAGGACATTTACTCGAATCGGCAGCACAACATGCCCTCAGTTATAAGCTGAAGCATAGTGCATATGAAGAGATTATTACTCGTCTTCTAGATGGAGAGATCAGGGAAACGCTAGCCGAACGAATTGAAGATTCCATTGATCAGAGTCAGCTTGTGTTTTCTCTGGTAGCGGAGCAAAGTACTGCGATACCCGGTTCTGATCGAAAACAAATCCGAATGGATGAGAAGCTTCTTCAAGAACTGAATCGCTGGAAAGGTACGATCGAAGCTATTGATGAAGAGCTGGTCTTTGAGAGTGGCTTGCATACGCTTGATGAATATAAGCTGCGTATCGTTGAGGAGCATCTGGAGATGATCCAAACGGCTCTTCATCTGTTCCGTGATCCAGATACTTTCATTTGCTGGGCGGAAGAAAATGAGGATGGGGCTGCAACACTTGCCATTATGCCGCAAACGGTCAAGGAAGTGCTGAAGGAACGGGTATTCGGGCTTCAGATGCCGATTGTATTCTCATCAGCAACCTTGTCGGTAGATGGATCTTTTGATTATGTGGCAGGAAGTCTCGGAATTAGCGAATTTTTATCTTTTTCCGTGAACTCTCCGTACGATTACGAGAAGCAGATGAAGCTTTTAGCACCGCGTGAACTTTTGCAAGATGGAGAGATTCGGAGTGAGGTTGCTGCTGCGAAGAAGCTGGCCCTGGCGGCCAAGCTGATCAAACGTACCGAAGGACGAGCTCTATTGTTATTTAGAACTATGAATGAGCTTCGCGAGTTTAAGCAAGCCGCTTCGCACCATCCAGATTTCGCATCCTATACCATGCTGTATGAAGGTGACCGTGAGATTAGCAGCCTCATAGCTGAGTTCCAAAATACAGAGGAAAGCGTGCTCTGTGCGGCAAGCCTATGGGAGGGGTTGGATGTTCCGGGACCTTCATTATCCAATGTTATGATTTGGTCACTGCCTTATCCCCCGGAAGATCCTGTATTTATGGCTAAACGGGAAGCCGCTGATTCAGCATTTGAAGAAGTAGACCTGCCATATATGCTGCTTCGCTTACGGCAAGGATTAGGTAGACTCATTCGCTCATCGACGGATCAAGGGATTGCAGCCATCTTGGATGCGGAAATTTTGCTCAATCAGCATGTCAGAGATAGAGTTGAAGCCGTATTGCCGCCTGGAGCTATACTTCAAGTAGAATCGTTGTAGTTAATCCTTCGAAATTCTATTTTAAGTAAGCTCGGAAAAAACCTGTTCTGTAACGCAATTCAAGTCATAAAGCAGACCTGAAGCGTATCAGAACAGGTGTTTTTATACTGTATTATGTGTGGGAATGTTACTCATAGACACTATTTTGAGATGTAATCAATATAATTGGAACGTAAAAATTCAAGCAATTTTCTGGATTGTCCGGTGTTCTCGAACAACCACTCCAATAATTATAAGATCGGACTCTCTTCTCTCCAATCATGGCATCTCTGTTTTTCCCCTGCAATAACAATACATGTATTTTTTCTTCTGCGTTTACCTCGATTACATTTACTTAGAAGCTCCGAGCTTGGCTCCATGAATCCCTACAATAATCAGCCACGTAATCTCCGCCAAGATTAAGAACCGTCCGAACATACCGGCCAAAACCTCCGGTCCGAATTGCCCGTCTCGCGGAATTTGAAACACAAATACCAGCATCGCGACGATTGCAATACTCGCACTTGTGAGCAGCACTCTCTTCACAGGACGCCAAACATCAAGTCGACATAATGAAAGACTAATCAGTAATGCGGCTACCGGCGTGTAGTCCAGCATCGCTCCAAATGAGTGCATGCTGCCGCTAAACGTTGCATCATCCGGACTAACGGAGATGGGATCGGTCACGAAAATGCCTGCGATTATTACGCCTATTGCACTGATTCCAAGAATTACAAGTCCGATGTAACCCGTAACCGTACGTATATGCGGGAATATCGTAATTGCTACGCTGATTTGAGCAAATGCCAGCAATCCAAAAGCCAGGTCCATCATCCAACCAAAGTCGCCAAGTGCATATTCGCTGATAAAACGCCATGTCGGATCAAATTCGGGCTGCAGCAGATGCAGGCTGCATAGGAGAAGCACGAACAATGCACCTGAGAAAATTGACGCTAGCGCGAATCTGGAAGCCGTCACCGTTAAAGGTTTTGCTATAACCAACTGCTTAACCAATACCCATCCCTCCTGCTGGCGAGACTCTCGTCATCATCGTTTCATAACCTCCCCCGCCGGGGTAATGCCATGCCCCCGAATGGGTATCTCCGTCAGAGCGTAATGCCCCTTTATAATAGGAAGGCGATCCTTTGTCTCCAGCCCAAATGACGAGTGAGTCCCCTTCTAATTCATACACATAATCGAAGGTATTGCCTAACGTATCATAATAACGGGACCGAATATCCGGACTCTTGCTTTCGCCGAAGGGTTTTAAATGCCCAATCATCTCGATCCCTTTCACTTCTTGTCCGTTCTGGGAAAGATGGACGTGCTGTATCAAAAAGTGCCCGCCTTCCATCCACTCGTAGGTTACCGTTCCTTCTGCTCCGCCGCTGATTTGCCAAGTACCAACTAGTCGGTCCAACGTTTGAATATTCGTCATGCTCCCACTCTCCTAACTTGTTCGGAATCCGCTATGGCTTTTGCTACAACATCAGGAGCCATGATAACAGCGGAATGATCTTGACCGGCAAGCGAATGTGCAGCAGCCTTTGGAAGAAGTTCGACAAGTGCGCGTGCCGCGTCATGGAAAAGCGGTTCGCTGTTTTCCCCTGTCATAACCAAAGTAGGAATCGTAACGTTCCATCTGCCGGTTGGCAGCGGGTTCCCGGATTGCGTCGTTCCCATAATGATGCCATCATAAGCAAGAGTATGCGCCAGGGACTCCATCTTGTTCCAAGAAGGATCGGCTTTCATATAGTCGATATATTCCCCGGGAATGCCTAGAGCCTCGGATGCGAAATATTCGACTGCTTCAGACCTTTTCTCGGCTTTGATTAGTCCATTCAAATGTTCGACGTAATCACTAGGTACCGGCTTACGGCTGTCGTTAATTATGAATGGCGGTTCATACAAGAAGAGCTTTGCGACTGAATCTCCTAACAAGTTCGCGGCCTCAAGCGCCAACACGGCCCCGGATGAGCTTCCGAACAAGTAAGCTTGCCCTCCGGCGACTGTAATTAAAGCCTCAATGTCTTCCACTTCACGTGCGATCTCGTAAGGTGAGGTATCCGTACTGCGGCCTCGACCGCGACGATCGTAATTGTATACGGTGAAGTTGACCGACAAGTGCTCGGCTAACGGAGAAGCATCCTGATAATCAGCCGCTGCCGATGATATGAGGATGATTGCAGGGCCAGTCCCTTGTTTGGTATAAGCGATTTGTGTCCCATCTTTTGAAATAACGGTTTCCATTGTGTTTTTGCCTCCCATTAACGTTTCTAAGTATTCTTCCAGTCGATCATAAGCATCGGTGAATCCTTCAATCATGCCTATCGCTTCAGCGCGGTCCAATTGTTCGTTGGTAGCGAATCGCGTCACGATGCTAATCCGCGTCCCCCCGCTTTTCTCCTCGAACAACACGGTTGTGTACATTTCGCTATCCGAAACGATATTCCAATCGCTGTCGGAAAAAGTGTCTAAGTACACTAGTTTGCCCGATGCCTCTACTACGTCATATGTGGCTCTGCCTCTAGATAAAACTGTTGATACCTGCCATAAGTCCTCCTTCTTATTCTTGTAGTCCAGCATTTACTCCTCGAGTTTGTCGAGACGCTCTTCCAATAGAATTCTGAAAGAATCAAACCATTCATCCGGCTCCTGGAACGGTCCGGCATCGAGGCTTTAACTGAATTGTTGCTGATCTCATGAACTCAATATACACAATTACGTATATACATGTCAACATATATAAAAAATTAACTCAAATCAAAACCCGTAAACACGAAGAGACAGCCCCGCATAAATTTAAAGCTTTACGAGGCTGCCTCTTTTGTATTGGCATCAATGGATGAGTACTTTCCTATGCCCTTATATTTTGCGAGTACCTTCTTTTATTCGCCAGCGAGCGCTTCCCCGGTTTCAAGCAACGTCTTCATACCTGAAAGAACAATCGGCAACCCATTTTCAAGAATCTTTGCAGTGCTCATTGCTTTTTCGAATTCATCATGTACCACCGTTACAAGAGTCACACCATGGAGCTCGGTATGCGAACCGATCTCCCACGTAATGCGCGACGGGGTGTCCATCTCCGTGCCAGGAAACGAAACAAACCGCCAGCTCATCATAAGTTTTTTTGGAGGATCCATCTCAAGAATGATCCCTTCTGCTTTCTTCTCTTCCCCGTTCCATAGTTCGAATGGAGATTCGATTTCCCAGGTGGTGCGGATGGCGCAGTTGAACCAAAACTTCGACGTTTTGGCCGGGTCCGTGAGAGCTTGCCACACTTGTTCTGGCTTTGCTTTAATCGCTATCTGGTTTATATTCCGGGGTTTCATATCCATATTTGTATCACGCTCCAATTCGTTTTGAAGAGATGTTAATCCGATCACCCATGGTTCGGCGTATTTACTCACCCATCGCTCATAAATATGACGAATGGGCACCGCATTCAAGTAATGAAGCTTTTCACGACCTACTTTTCTCGTTGTAATGAGTCCGGCTTCCTCCAATATATTCAGATGCTTCATGACGCCGAACCGGGACATGTCGAGGGGCTCGCAGAGATCACTCAGAGTCCGCCCGTTAGAAGCGTGAAGCAAATCTAAAAGCTTACGGCGGCTGGGATCCGCAAGCGCTTTGAATATGTCAATCTCCATCAAAACACCGCCTTCCTGTCGATTTGAAAAAAATTTCATTTGTACCGCTTGACACGTTACCTTATGGTAACGTATTATAAAAACATAACAGGTGACTTAATGGTCACATGATATCACAAACGGATCTGTTTGTCAGCCGGTGACTTGCATATCCATTCTGACAACCATTTGAAAATGAAAGGTGATGTTGAAGATGAAAGTAACCTTGATTGCAGGCAGTAACCGCACAAACGCAAGCAGTACGAACCTACTTCGGTATATTGACAGCCTTTTAGAAGCCCAGAACATATCAGTCCAATTCGTTGATTTATCGGAGCTGCAGCTGCCGCTTTTTTCACCCGACAACTGGGATTTCCATCCTAACGTTAAGCATGTATTGGAAGCAATCGCAGAGGCAGACGGTTTGATCCTTGCAACGCCGGAATACCATGGCTCCGTATCAGGAGCGCTTAAAAACGCCCTAGACTATATAACCGGAAACCAGGTTGCGGGCAAGGCAGTGCTTTCCGTAAGTTCCGCAGGCGGTCCGCTCGGAGTTAGCTCGCTGTCACATTTGCAGACTATTGTACGCAATTTGCACGGAATTAACTGTTCGCAGTGGATTTCGATCGGATATGGATCGAACACGTTTGGTCCCGACGGCGCTCCGATAGATGAGGGTATGAAAGACCGGGTACGAGATGCGGTGAGCAGTTTCGTGGATCTGACCCGTAAGCTAACACCGATAGCAGCGGCAGCAAACTAACAGCACAATCCCTTTTTTAAGAGATCAGAAAGTATAAACTTCCGTAGTTTAACACCCACCCTTATCTCGCAAGAAAAGCTACAGCTTAACGCGGTGTGTCTTCTTTGAAGTACGTCGATAGACGTTTTTCTTATCATCATTAGGTTACCAAATGGTAACATGATACCAAAGGAGATGTTTCTTCTTGATAATGAATGAACATAAGTATTCTGACGGCCATTGGATGGGATCTTGGTTTGCAAGTCAAACGTACTTTGATGGGAACTTTGCCGAAGAGCGATTCGAGGATCAGACCATCCGAATGATTATACATCCGCATGCCTTCGGTTCAAAGATCCGCCTGAAGTTTTCAAATCTTTACGGTTCCGAGCCTGCGGTCTTCGGCACAGTAACAGCAGCATTAGCCGCAAAAGATGGGGAAACCGTTCCCGGTACTAGTCGGCAAGTTGCCTTGAATGGTCAATTCTCCATCGTCATTCCTGCAGGGGAAGAAGTTTATTCGGACCCTGTCGATCTCCAAGTAAATGAACATGTTGACGTAGCTGTCAGCGTTTATGTTCCTGAGTCACGAACCTCGACATGGCATTTTTCGCCTCCTAGGTCGACTTATGTCGCCGAGGGGAATCATGCCGACGATAGTAGCGCGGATTTTTTTCGAAAGAAAATTCATTCTTATTACTGGTTATCCGGTATGGAGGTTTTAACACAAGGTGAGCCTTTACGTGTCATTGTCGCACTTGGTGATTCCATTACAGAGGGGAGTACATCTACTCCAGATGCTAACCATCGTTGGCCGGATATTTTCTTTGAACGACTCCGCCTGGAACATCCCTCCTATCCGATCTCCGTTCTCAATGCGGGAATCGTTGGCAATCAAATATTGAAAAAGGGGCCAGCGGTTGGTCTGCCAATAGGTGGAGAAAGCGTGCTTTCTCGCCTGGATCGTGACCTGTTTTCACATTCAGGAGTTACCGATGTGATCTTTCTCGAAGGAATCAATGATATTGGACTCGGAAATGCGACCGCAAATCAGATTATTGACGGAATGAGGGAATTGGCAGCCCAAGTACATGAGAACGGACTGCGCATTTTTGCTGCTACCCTCCCACCGTTTGGCGGCGCTCCGTACTACTCCAATGAGAAGGAGCTCATCCGGCAAGAAGTGAACCGCTGGATCCTGACCAACGAAGTATTTGACGGTATTATCGACTTTAACACTGCGCTGGCTGATCCGGAGCATCCCGAACAGCTGCTTCCCGTCTATGATTTCGGCGATCATCTTCATCCTAGCGATGCCGGATTCAAAGCATTAGCCGATTGTATTCCATTGTCCCTGTTTATAAAATCTGATTTGGTTTGACCCAGTACAACTGGTTTCAATAAACATTAAATAAGGAGATGTTTTATATGAAAACGATGGAACAAAAAAATGCAGAAGTGGTAACCGCGTTTATCGAGGACATTGCACATCAGGGCATGTTGGAAAAGACCGATCAATTCTTTGCCCCGCAAATCGTGGAGGCTTTTACGGATCGGCGGTTTACCGTGGAAGAAATCCTGGCCCAAGGCGAGAAGGTCATCGCTAGAATTTTCATGACGGCTGTGCATGCTGGCCATTTTGCCGGAAATGCACCTACGGGAAAAAACGTGAAGGTAACACAGTTCCGCGAATTCCGGGTCATCGACGGAGACATCGCAGATCACCGCGGCTGGTTCGATACGGCTACGCTTTTGCCTCAAATCCAGACTCAATAACCGCTGTTAAAGCACGACATTTCGCCGTTAACTAATTCCTAATAACCCATTCATAAGGAGATGTTTGAGAATGAAAACGATGGAACAAAAAAATGTGGAAACAGTAAACCAATTTATCGAGGCATTTTGGAATCAGAGTGAATTGGACTCCGTAGATCGATTTCTGTCCAACGATTATCAAGAGTTTTCTTACCAATCCAAGGAAGGTCTGAAAAAATTCGCTGCAACGATCTTGGAGGCATTTCCTGATAAACAATACACGGTGGAAGAGATCATCGGTCAAGGGGATAAGGTGCTCGTGAGAATGACTGTGAAAGGCACACATGAAGGCATGTTCTTTGGAACCGCGCCCACGGGCAATACGATTGATGTCACGCTGTACCGTCAATATCGTGTGGAGGACGGCAAGATCGCCGAGCATCGAGGCTGGATCGACATGGTGACCATGTGGAGCCAAATTCGAGGCAGTTAACTTCCCATAAATACACTTCACGTACTACCGATCCAACACTTGGGTCGGTAGTACGTTTGTAAGGAACTTATCGAATCGGCAATAGGTCCATGTTGCAAAAGCAGATTTCCGGCCGGTCGGTGTCTTTCATTACAGCCAGAAACCTTCTGACGGCGACATCATGTGGGTTAAATTTGTATACAGTGAAATTGTTGCGTCGGAGAAAATCGTTTACACCAGTTTCAATTGAATATAGCCGACACTAAAAAACACCAACCACAGGTGATTTTTTGTTTATAACTATCCTGCCCGTTAGTTTAATGATAGGACGTCTACCGCGGCGAAGAAATCATATCGAGAATGTTACAATGTTTTTGTCACCCGACAAAAATTAAAGTAGTAGAAATCATACCGGATTCGGTATGTAATCTCCACCTCGACATCGCTTCAAATAATAAAGCGCATGAACCTGTCCCGTCATCTCAAGCTCCCCGTTATATACGGGATCATGCCAGCCTTCAATATCGATCGTTCCCTCATAGTTGCCCTGCCGCAAAATCGTGATGATGTCGGTCCAGTCGATGTCGCCGAATCCGGGCGTACGGTGCCATACATAAGGCTTCGGCCCGTGAATGCCATATTCCCTCACGATGTCCCAAGCAATCGTCGCATCCTTGCCATGGACGTGGAATACTTTATCCACCCATTTTCGCAGCTGCGGAATCGGATCGATCAAAGAGACCATCTGGTGGCAAGGCTCCCACTGCAGACCGATATGGTCCGACGGGATGGCGTTGAACATCATCTCCCATGCCGTCGGATTATGGGCAATGTTCCAATCCCCCGTCTCCCATGTCCCGCCCATATCGCAGTTCTCGAACGCAATGCGGACGCCTTGATCTGCCGCTCTTTTGGACAGCTCGCCGAACACCTTCGCATATTGCGGAATCGAGGCGTCGATGGATTCGCCCGTCAATCGTCCGGTAAAACCGGAAATGATATCGGTGCCGAACAGATGGGCATGATCGATCAGACGCTCCCAGCTCGCCAAAGTATCAGCATTACCGCCTTCTCCGGTCAGCGGATTGCCGAAGATCCCAAGCGTTGACACGATAAAACCGTGTTCAGCTTGCAGCTCACGAACTCGCTTGGCCGTCTCCACAAGATCGGTAGCACCGGTCGTCTGCCAGAAGGTAAGGCTGAACGATTCAAAGCCGTGAGGCGCAATCTGAGGAATTACGCGTGCAGCATCCCCGCCGCCAACCAGCGTTCCGATGCGCAATAAATTCGCCATGTAATTTACCACTCCCAATTTAATGTTAGTATGCGTATGCAAGTTCAGTATAACTAGATTTCCCTCCTTTTTCTCGTCCTATCTTGTGCTTCACTAGTTCAATATTGCGGGAGTTTCTAGACTTGACTCCTCCAGCACCACCAAAGCCTTGATCTTCTTCGATTCCGGCAGGAGCCAGCTGTGTTCACTCCGCTTCCTGCGCGCTGGACCCCTGCCCCCAAGAATCCGAGCTTACCGCGCCGCAGCCTACTTCGATATCGTCGATGAATCGTAGGCAGCCTGCATGATTTCTAGATAACGCTGTATGTTCAAACCCTCCAGTCCTTTCACGTAATCCTCCCAATCTTTATCCAGACTCTTGGCGCCGGTAATGAACAGCAGAGCGTTCTGGTCGACATAGTCTTTGATGTTGGTCTGCATCATGCTGGCTTCATCGGCGACCAACGGGTCGACCCATAGCGCCCAGTGAGGGAATATTTCTTTCGGCTCATTGCCTTCCATCAGTAACGTTGCCTCGTACAGGCGGCGTTCGTAACCATCGTTCGCGTAAATATCCGTGCCCTGAACCTCGGCATCGCGGTATGCCCGGTGATGGTTATATTGGGTGAGTGCTCCCCAGCTGTCATTGCGGGGCTGCTCCCCGGATTCGAGCGGGATCGATTTATAGAGAGGCTCCACTTTATCGTTGAGTGCAATTTCCCCATCCTGCGGCTTGCGCCAGCTCTTGCCCTCTTCACCGAGATAAGAGAGCATTGCCCCTTCTTGCGTATAGAAATAATCCAGCATTTTAATGGCGGCGATCTGCGTCTCTTTGCTCGCTTTATTCGTCAGAACGAAGGATGCGCCCGGATCGATCGGATAGTTGAACGTTGCATAATTGGCGTGCGGTCCTTGCAGAGGCGCAAGCGGGTTGTAGTCCTTGCTGTAGGGTGCATCTTCTCCTGTGGTTAAGAATAGCGCGGGATGCATACCTGCTCCGGCACCCAAAAGCTGTGCGTCGGCGTTATCCCCGATTTTTTTGTACGCGCCCGCATTTTGCGTAAACGCCCCCGGGTCAATGAGTCCGCCGTCATACAGCGATTTGATGTAGGCCAGCGCTTCCCGCCATTCCGGTTTGTTCGCCGCGGTGTCGATCTTGCTCTCCTTCATGATGAGATACGTTCTGTCGTCGTTGTAAATAAAGCCGTTCATGAGATACGGAATCACGTGAACGCCGAAATTTTCGACGGATCCGCTGAGCGGCACTTCGTCCGCCTTGCCGTTTCCGTTCGGATCCTGCGTCTTGAAGGCTTCAAGGACCGCTTTGAATTCTTCCGGCGTCGTCGGTTTGGCAAGTCCGAGCTGATCAAGCCACTTTGTATTGATCCACATTTTATTCGGGTATGAGCAGTGGAAGCATTCGTTTAAGCCGGTCAATCCGTAAATCTTGCCGTCAGGAGCCGTGTTCATGGCTTTATAATATTCGTTGTTCTCCAGTACTTCCTTAATGTGGGGAGCATGCTCTTCGATCAGGTCGTTAAGCGGAACGATCACCCCCTGCTGCCCGAACTTCAGCAAGTCCGTCTGCGAGAAACGGTCCACCCAAGGAATAAGCATATACAAATCCGGATAGTCGCCTGACGCAAGCGAAATTTGACGTTTTTCAGCCGCACCATCGAACGGAACGGTTGTCCAGTTGAACTTGATGCCGAATTGCTCTTCCATTTTTTTCGTAAACTTATTGGTTTTCAAATCCACATCCGAGCTTTGATGGGCAAATACGTTGATCGTAACCTTCTCACCGGAATCCTGTAAGCCGCCTTCTGTCCCTTCGCTTCCTTCGTTGTCGTTTCCGCCGGAGCATCCGGCAAGCACCAAACCAAGCATCAGTATGAGTACAAGCAGACGGGTTCCTGTTTTTCTCAAATCAATCTCCTCCTCACGAATTGGTCAAGCAACACAATGAGAACAGCCCGGATCAGCCCTTCACGGAGCCAATCAGCATGCCCTGCACAAAATAACGCTGTACGAACGGATAGATCACCAGCACCGGGAGGCTTGCCACCACAATGAGCGAGTATTTCATCAGCTCGGCCATTTGCTGCTGCTTCACCATCTCCCCGGCGTCCATGTTGCCCGTTCCGCTGCCCAAGATGAGAATGCTGCGGAGAATGAGCTGAAGCGGATAGAGCGATTGCGATTTCAAGTAAATCAGGGCATCGAAATAAGCGTTCCACTGCCCCACCGCGTACATAAGCGAGAGCACGGCGATGATCGGTTTGGCAAGCGGAAGAACGACGCTGAAAATGTATCGGATGTCGCTGCACCCGTCGATATCCGCCGCTTCGGAGAGCTCATCCGGGATCGAGGTCTGAAAGAAGGTTCTGGCGATAATGACCTGCCACACCCACACGGCATTCGGAATGAGCAGCGCCCAGCGCGTATCGATCATGCCCATCGATTTGACGACCAGATAGGTCGGGATCAATCCGCCGGAGAACAGCATGGTGAAAGTAATGAATACCATAAGCGGCGTGCGGCCGAAAAACGACTTCTTCGACAGCGGGTATGCAACCATGATCGTCATGGATACGCTGATGAACGTGCCTGCAACGGTATAAAACAGCGAATTGGCATAACCCGTCAGCACCTGGCCGTTTCGGAACACCGCCTCGTACCCTGCAAAGGATACGTCGACCGGCCACAGCCATACCTTGCCTGCAGAGACGGCGCTCGGACTGCTCAGTGATGAGCTTACGATGTAAATAAGCGGATACAGGACGGCAATTAGAACCAAGGTCAGCAAGATATAGGTCACGGTCAGAAAGATGCGGTCTCCCAGCGACTCCTTGATCCTCACGCTCCGGCGGCTTCCGGAACTGGACCGCAATGCGTTCATGTCACTCACTCCCTTTTTTCATATCTACCAAAGGCTTGTATTGGAAGCCCGCTTGGCAATGGCGTTGACGACAAGGAGCAGCACCAGATTGATCAAAGAATTGAACAATCCGACCGCCGTGGCGAAGCTGTAGTTCGCGTTCAGCAATCCGATTTTGTACACATACGTGGAAATGATCTCGGACGTGGACAGGTTCAGCGGATTCTGCAGCAAGTACATTTTTTCGAAGCCGAGCGCCATGATGTTGCCTACGCTGAGAATCAGAATGATGACCGCTGCCGGCAAGATCCCAGGAAGATCGACATTCAGGATCTTCTGGAACCGATTGGCGCCGTCCACCTTGGCCGCTTCATATAAGGACGGGTCCACGCCCGCCAGGGCAGCAAGATAAATGACGGCGGAGTAGCCCATGGTTTGCCATACGTCGGACAGCACGTAGATCGTGCGGAACATGCCAGGCTCTCCAAGATAATTGACCGCTTCAAAACCAAGCGCGCCAGTAATCGTATTCACGATCCCAAGACGCGGGGACAAGAACAGCATGATGATGGACACCATGACCACCGTGGAGATGAAATATGGCGCATAGGTGACCATCTGCACGGTTTTTTTGAACCTTGCACTCTTCACCTCGTTCAAGGCCAGCGCTAGCAGAATCGGGATCGGAAACCCGACGATCAATTGATAGAACGAAATGTACAGCGTATTTTTGATCAGCGTCGCGAACGCCGGGTTGCGAAAAAACATCTCGAAGTACTGCGTGCCGACCCATGGGCTGCCCCATATCCCTTTCACCACGTTATAATTTTTGAAGGCAAGCACGGCGTTTGCCATAGGCAAGTACTTGAAGATGATGAAATATAAGACCGGCGGAATGACCAGCAGATACAGCTGCCAATGTCTTCTGAAGCTTCGGGAGGCAAATCTCCCGATTTCCGAGCGTGTATTGCTCGGGGCTCTGACCGTTTTGGACTTGGAAAATAGCGTACTCAGTTCCATCCCTCCTTCAATGGGCAGCTGCCAATGAAGCCAGAACTTATTTGGCAGCGCTTTCTTGTGCGTAATCATAAAATTGCAAGCTTGGCTTCGTAAAGGCACACTTTCTCCCTTACCGTACAATTTCGGAAACAGATGCTCTCCAGGCCTGGATTTCGCTCGGTTTTTCATTAGGCGGGTTCGATTAAAAAACATCCGCCAAGACGTTCGATCCATTCGTTTAAGCAGGCGGCTGACCATCCTCTTTTCCACAAAAAGATTGGCGAACCCGCTGTCTCCTTAATCGGCCATTTGCCGAAATGTGCTCGGCGACACGCCTCGAACCCGCTTGAAGGCCCTCCGGAACGAATGCGCGCTGTTATACTCCACCTGCGCGGCGATCTCGTCAATCGTCAATAGCTTCTCCTGCAGCAGCTCGGCCGCCTTGCCGATCCTCACCAGTTCAACGTAGTCCGAAGGATTCGTTCCCGTGTGCTCCTTGAACATTTGGGAGATATACTTCTCGGGCTTCCCGATATGCTCCGCGATTCGATAAAGCGTCAACTCTGCATCGGAGTAACGCTCGTGAATGTAACGGATGATCTCACCCACGGTCTCGGCATGCATGTCGCATTTTTTCTTCCGGACGTCCATGCAGATATCATGAATGAGCTTCCCGAATCTATCCCTGAGCTGATTGACCCCGTCCGTCGTCGGAACTGCAGCGACCTGCTCCTTGATATGGTCGGTCAGCGACTCGTCGCGGAATATTTTTTGTTCGGCAAGCTTCAGAAAGGTTCCCTTGAGCTCCATCACAAACTGCTGCGTCATATCATATGACAGCTCCCTCTCTTCAAAGTTCCGGCTGAACAGCTGGTCAAGAAGGCGGCTTGTTTCCTCAAGTTCACCCGCCTTAAGCGTATTGAGCAAGCGTTGTTCGGATTCAATCGGATAATAGTACAGTTCCGTAGCCTTCATCGCATCCTCAAACCGGGTGATGCCGACTGCCCCGGTGTGAACGGCATATTCCAGCGCTTGCTGCGCTTCGTTGAAAGAGTCGGCCACGCCGTTCCACGCTTCGAACGCCGAACCCAGCCCGATCGTGATCGACAATCGATGATGCCGATATACGGTATCGATCAGTTCAAGCAAACCGGCATCCAGGCGGCGAGTAAAGACGTCCAGCGCCTCTTCGGCAATCGGATGCACGAAAGTGATCTGGTCCGAACCCCAGTCCGTAACCAGCACATCGGGTTCCAGCCGGCTCAAAGCCTGCCGGACGATCAACCGGGCAACGCTGAGTTCCTGGATGATTTCTTCGCTGTCGGCACTGCCATATCCGGCGACTTTCAGAATGCCTGCGCGTCCTTGCTCGCCGCGGAGCGGGACTCCCGTCTGACTGGAGACCGCTTCGAGTTCGCGCAGCGTATAGAAGTCGCCAGTCAGCAGCCGTTTGATAAACGCATCCCTAAGCAGCGGGAGCTGATCGTTCAGTGAGGACTCCAGCAATTTGTTGTTAGCGATCAAAGCCGCGATATTGCCAGCCAGGAAATCGTACTCGTTGCCGATCTTCTCCCGGGAAATGTGGTTTTGTTCGCGAAACACGGACAGGAGCGACTGGACCTTTGCACTGTGCCGGTAAGCGAGGACAAGTCCAATCAACAAGCCAATGAACAGCGCAGTCAGCGTAAACGTCGTCGTGACCCGCTGAATTATATCGGCCTTCGTCATCAGCGCCTGCTCCGGTATTCCGGCCATATAGGTCCAGCCGTTCAGATCGGACCGGATGGAGATCAACAGCCGTCCGTCTCCCGTGGGGATGACCTCGCCGTTCTCATCGGAAGAAGCTTCGGTGAAGCGCTTGGCCTCCTCTTCTCCAATGCCCTTGGACAAGATCAAGCTGCCTTCCCGGTCAGCAACCAACGCCCAGCCCCCGTATTGGTCCACGATATTTTGCAGCAGGCTGCCCATATGATCTTCATCGATCAGCACGCCGATCATCGCCTGCGGGTTGTTAAAGCTGTTAAGCGGGATCGATTGCAGAAACGTGACGGCCGGCGTCTCAACAAACACCGTGTCGCGGATTTCCCGCCTATATTTCTTAAGCGGCATCATCTCGTTTAGATGCGGCTTCTTCAATACGGCCTCCTCCCACTCCTCGAACGTCAACCCTTCAAGCCGATTCGCCTCGTAATAATGCTCGGGCCGGTAATAGACGGTATTCGGCGTAATAATGGCGTTGTAATTACGTATGTAGATGAAGAAATCGGAGAGGTAATCATTCGTGCTGCTGTACATGGACAGGCTGCGCTGCATGCGTCCCAAGCCGTAAACGTTGTTGCTGTCGAGCGGCTTGGGATCAGCGATCAGACGATATAGATCCTGATTGATCGCAAGCTGCTTCGTGAAGGTTTCCACCTCCACTAGATGACGCTCGATGATCTCTTTTCCCAGATTCAAGGAACTCAGACTGTTTTCGATTGAGCTTGCTTTCGCCACTTCAATCGAAGTCCTGTACGATGCATAGCCCGCAATTTGGGGGATCAAGAGCACGATCAAGTAGGAAATCAGAAATCTGCGGAACACCGGGGAGAACTTGGACCATAAACGCTGCATACGTACCCTCCTCAATAGAAAGCGTTCTCAAAGTAAGGCAATACGATGATACACTTGACTGTTCGCAAGAAAAAGGTACAATTCCTTCCTCGGGGTACAATTTGCTTACGATATGGCTACCGGCTAGGAGAAGAATGGCCGCAAAACTCCTTTACAAGGCAATAATAGGATAAACCGGAGTAATCGCCTAGGGCATAGGGGGAACCCAGGACTGCGCTTTGCTCCCTTTCATCCATCCAACTATAATCAGCTGAAATTTCGGATCAATTCCAGCCCAAAACAAAGAGCTGCCCTTCCAAGTCGCCTGTATGACCTGGAGACAGCTCTTTGTTAAAATGATTTACCTTTGTGATAACTACCAGTACCGTTGACGGTGAGTTACCGCCCGAGTTCGCCTACAAAGGTCGTAACGCTCTGCGCGGGAAGATGGGCCCAGTAGTTGCTCCCCGTTACATTGAGTGTCGTTCCGGGTTGAAGATTGCTGCTGCTGCTCGTGATCCACCTTGATACCTGCGAAACCGATCCGTTTTGCAGCACAAAGTTCTGATTGACCCCGGCGCTGCTCCGGTTAATCGCAACGATAACGATTTTGTTGTCACCTTTATAGGCTGATACGTAAACGTTGGATTCAGGATTTTTCGTGGCATCCACCCTGACATAGCCGGGGCGGACAAATTTGGAGAAATGAGCCATATTGTAGCCGCGTTTGCTGATCGTGCCGTCCTCCTTCATCGGACCGTAAGATCTGCGGATATACCACCACACGTAGGCTTGAAAATCGCCCTCCACCATCGCGTTGTGGATATGGTAAGACACATCCAGGGCTTCGGGCCAGCGATCCGCCGAGTTGTTGTCGCTGTTCGGATAGTATACCTCCGTCATCCAGAGATCTTTTCCCGCTCCTTTTTGTTTGAATAGCGGATAAGCGAAATTGCTAATCGGGGTCCCGTACAGATGAGCCCCGAGAATATCCATATTGGCAAGCGCCTGGGGATCATTCAAAATCGGATCCGACATATTTTTAAGATACTGGAACGATTCCGGCGCGATGACTCTCGTGTTGATCGATCCGGCATTTTCTTTCATAAACCGAAGCATTTCCTGCGGTGTCCACCACGTCCAGTCATGTGCATAATCGGGCTCGTTTTGGACGGATATCGCATACAGATCGACGCCACTGTTTCTCATGTACGTCACGAAATCGTTAAGATGCTGGGCATACGCGGCATATTTGTCGTAACTAAGCCGCTTTGCCGTTGTATCGCCGTTATGGTTGAAGGTCTCGACCATATCGGCCGGCGGATTCCAAGGGGAAGCAAATACGATGGCTCCAAGGGCAATGGCCCGTTTGGCCGTCTCCAGCTCACGATGCCACTGATTTCGGTCTTCATGCACGTAGATTCTTAATATTGAGAAACCTAACTGATTCGCCCCGTTTCCGAATGCGATATCTCTCTGTGCTGCCGTCAAATCGCCGATCCATGCCGGGTGGTTGATGCCTCCGAAGCCGCGAATCACTTGCTTCTCCGAGGAAACATTGATGACGGCATCGCTCGCTGCGGCAATATTTCCAGGTGCAACCAGAATGGACAAAGCGATGGCAAGAGACAAACATACGCATAAGAATTTCTTAAATCGTAAATTCATGAGACTGCTCCTCTCGAATTTTTTGGCTCCTCAAACCAAGGTCACGCGTTGAATCAATATTCAGCCGGTCAATTCCATTCCATTGCTTGCTCCGCTAACAATCGCTTTATCGCTTTGGATGCCACAACGAAAAGCCCCGGATTCGTGAATCCCTCGAATATTCCGGCGGCGCGCAGATGCGGCTCCAACGACATAAACCCTGAAAATCGCCTGCGGCTGAGCTCATGAATGAGCTCGCGGAGCTCGCCGTCGCCATCCCCTGCAGGTACGACTGTCCCCTTCCCCATGATGGCGTCTTTCACATGAACATACGACGTATAGTCGCCTATCAGTGGATAGGCCTCATTGACGGGCTTCACGCCGCACTGCACGAAATTCGCCGGATCAAAGGCTGCCCGCAAATGGCAGGATGAAACCGTTTGAAGCAGATCCAAACATCGCTCGCCGGTGTCTCCATAAATATGGCTTTCATTCTCATGAAGCAGAACCACGCCTTCGCGTTCAGCCAATTGAGCGAGTCGTTGCATGCGCCGTAACACCTCAGGCCGATGCTTCTCGTAGTCCCCGTCCGGAATGTAAAAGGAGAACACGCGTACAAAAGGCGCATGGAAAAACTTAGCTAGACGAACGGCACGCCGAGCGTCTTCGAGATGGGTTTCAAAGTCGTCGGTGATTTGGATTTTCCCGATCGGCGATCCGATCGAGGAGACTCCGACCCTCCGCTCCGCTAATCGTTCTTTCACGGTCAACGCTTCCTTTTTCGTCAGCTGCAGCACATTTTTCCCCCAAACGCCTCGAAGCTCAAGATATCGGATGCTTTCGGATTCTAGGACATCCAGCTGTACATCCAAATCCGGGGATATCTCGTCTGCAAATCCGGTTAACGTAATCATTGGACCCTTCCTTTCTTAACGGCGGATGATTTCACATGATCAAGCGGCGATACATTGGGAAAAGACCATCCAACCACAGGTTGTAAATGTTCATGAGAACATTACAATTTGTTTAAAAAGGAGGCGATATCCGCATGGAGCTCGAGTATCACCCTCATCTTGTACCGAATATTTTTCTGTTCGTGGACCGCAGATGTTATCCGGATTGGAGAATTCAGAAGGCCCGCATCGGATTTCACGATTTGACGTTCGTCGTTGATGGCCGGGCAAACTACTACATTGACGGCAAAAAATTTGCAGTTGAGGCGGGCGACCTGGTCTACGTTCCGGGGGGAAGCGTACGGGAAGCCCATACGTGCAAGGAATCTCCCATGCATGCGTATCCGTTCAATTTTTTCTGGGCCGAGCCGCACAATCATATCCGGCTTCCGTTTGGCGTTGTAACGAAGAAATTGATCACCAAGGAGATACTTGCCTACATCCGGGAGTTCAACCACGTGTGGATGAATAAACAACCGTTTTATAGGATCCATGCCCGTGCATTGTTCGAACTCATTCTCCACCGGCTGCTTCACGGCATGCATCGCCAAACGATCATGCATATGGACCCGCGGATCAAGAAGCTGACCGCCATCATCGAAGAACACTATGCGGAAGACTTGTCGTTTAACGACTTCGCCGAGCAGTTCAACCTCCATCCCGTTTATTTAGGGAAACTATTCAAAAAGAATACCGGTTCGACCTACAAGGAATACCTGCAGCGGATACGCGTGAATAACGCTGAAATCATGTTGATGGCCGGCGGCGTTACCGTGACGGAAGCCGCCGAATCCAGCGGCTTTCAAGATCTTTCCTATTTCAGCAAAGTGTTCAAGGAAGCGAAAGGCTATCCACCGTCTGCCGTTAAGAAGCATTGACTTGAAATTGCTTCCATATGTAACGCCGTACCTGACTCATCCCTTCAAAATGACGGGAGGACTGGCTGAGATTCCTTTTGGAACCACGGTTACTTTTTCCAAACCGCATCAATCGCTGCCTGGAACGGCCCTTTGTATTTCTCGACGACCGTCGATACCGGGATGCCTTCCATGATTTCCCCTATAAATTCGTAATATGGCATCGATGGGTATCCGCTCTCGGTATCGATCACTTTAATGCTCTCACCGGCCATCTTGGCATTCTGAATATCGTCCTCGTTGCTGAATAAAGTCTCCAGCGTAGATTGTTTCGGATAGTCGTAGATCGAGTCGATATCGTTGATTTTCTCGTAAATATAAACCAGGCGTTCGGGATGCTCCACGGCGCTTGGAATCGTCAGGTAATTCGGGATCGTATTATGCGAATGATAACTTGATGCGCTTGGCCCTTTCGGAAATGGGAGAAATCCGATATCGTAATCCGGCATGTCCTGTTTGAAGTTTTCCATTTCATAATCGCTGCCTGCAACCATCAATGTGTTGCCTTGGCGGAAAAATTGGCCCGGCTCGGTCCAGTCTCCCCCTTCCGTTGGTCTCCCAACCGACTCGGTTACGAGGCGCGACAAGAAGTTCAGCACTTCCAAGGTTTTGGGATCCTCAAGACCTTGCTTATCGAGAATGACCAGATTCGCTTCGTTCGAGGCCATTGCGGGAACCAGCAAGGAAGCGGATGCAAGCCCCCAAATATCCAATTTGCCGTCGTTATTGGAATCTTTGTTCGCTTCTTTCGCGACCTGAATGAACGTATCCCAGTTCCAGTTGTCCTCGTTGACGTATTCCTGCAATGGCTTCATGCCAAATTGATTCATTAACGTGCGGTTATAGAAAATGCCGGATGACGCGCCGTTGATGCCCGTCCTGAACCCGTAGCCTCTTCCTTCGTATTGGGAGTACTCGTTCGTGTACTGCTGGATGAATACCTTCTCGTTCTTCGTGTATTCATCCACCGGCGCGAACAGACCTTGGTTGACCAGCGTCGGAATCATCCATGGCCTCGCTACCCGGATAATGTCGCCGATCGGTTCGCCCGCCACCAGCGAGGCTGTCACCTTATCCTGGTACTCGCCGAAATCCACGATCACGTATTCCATTTTAAAATTATGTTTTTTCATCAGCTCTTCCAAGTTACGTTTCCGTTTAATGTTGTCAGGATTGTCTCCCTGAATCGATTCATCATACCAGGACACCCATTTGATGGTTCGGCCGCCCATATCAAATTCCATTTCCGGCGTGCCGGTTAATTCTTCCTCGCTGCTTGATTCGTTTCTCGACTGCTCGTTTGTCGCTTCCACAGGCGCGTTGACGGCCTCTTCCGCTTTGCCGGGCTCGACTGTCTTCGCGTCGCCGCCCGAGCCGCTGCTGCATGCCGTCATGATCACCAGAATCAGGCTGCAGAACAGCAGACTGATCTTACGATCCACATGCGTTAATTCCCCCCTTAATTTTTGGCTGCATGAATATGCAGCGCTTTCATTTTGATGCTCACCAAGATCATATAACTGCTTGCGAAAACGAACCATAGAGAAACTAAACACGATTTGTAATTACTAAAAGTGTTGATGCTCTGGGCAACGCAAAGGGCCGGAAAGTGGAAAGCGCATGAGCGTCGGCTATACGGTGTGCCCAATCTGAATCCATCATTGGAAAGGATTAACCTCGGGTTCACGTCGTCAAAACGCAAAAGAAGCGCTGCGTACCCGCACACGGGAACACGGCGCTTCTTTTGTTCTTCATGTTCAACAATTCGCACAAACCCAGAAAAGTTGTTGTTCCGTCAGCCTTCCACCAATGCTTCCACCTGCACATCCAGGTGTACGGACGCAAGCGCTGGATTCAGGTCCTTCTCTTCCGTCAAGCCCAGCATCGGTTCACCGTCAACGTCGAAATGTACGCGACGGAGACCCGAGCAGCGGGGCTCTCCGATGCCTGGACGAGCGTGATATACGCTCCAGATCGTTCCTTCCTCGTCCTTCACATAAGAATTGTGTCCTGGCCCGTATTCGCCCGGCACGCTTCTGGAGGTTAGCAGCGGGTAATTTCGCTTCGTCCATTGGTTCGGGTCAAGCAAATCAGCGTCAGAATTGACGCTGAGCATGCCGACGCAATACGTGGCATCGACCAGAGCACCGGATATCGTCACGAAGATCTTCCGGTCTGTCATGAGTGCAAAGGACCCTTCCTCCACGAACGTTTGATTGTTCGCCCAGCCGTAATCGGGCTTGGACAGCAGGACAGGCTCCGATATCAGTCTCCACGGTTCCCTCGGATCCGCCTCGGCGATATAGATCCACGAGCCCAAGTCATGCGGTACCAATTCCCTTTGCGCCCAGAGCACATATAAACGGCCTTTCCGCTCTAATACGGTCATGTCCAGCGTTATGCCGGCTTGAAACAGCGGGCTTCCGTCATGCCTGGCGACCCGGATCGGGGTCCCCCAATCCGCAGCCATTCTCGGATTGCCGCCATTCTTTAACCGCATAACATGCGATTGAATGTCTTTGAATTCGCCGCTGCTGCCGGCAAGAAAAATATACAGATCGCCGCCGATGCCATGAAGTTCAGGCGCCCACAGAAATCGCTTCAGATGATCATGCATGCCTGTATCCAGGATTTTGGTTTCTTCTGCCGAGACCAGACCGAATATGGAATCCGCCTCCCGGATCGATATCGTATGGTTGCCGTCGGCATCATTGGTTGCGACAAAATAATACCTTCCGTTCCACTGCGCAATGCAAGGGTCGGCACGGTTCGTCGCCATCGGAAACGTATAGCGATCCTGCCGAATGCTTCCAGAAATGCGATAAGTTCCGGGACGGCTCCAATCGATCTCGGACGCATCCCACTCAATCGGCTTGATCGCGGTGGTGCCGTCACTGTATATCGCCGTCACTTTAACCGCTTGTAACTGTTCTTTGGACGAAACGGCAACGCGCTCCGGCAGTTCATTACGCACATGAACCGGTACCGTAAGCTTATGAATCAGCCTCTGAGCCACGCCTCGCGATACACGTATCGCATTGCGGGGCACTGCTCCTTCAATGTCGACGCGTCTCGGGCTTAGCGTGAAAGCTTCGCACGGATTCGGCTTGGCAGCGTCGTCCGGGCATGTCACGTCCGCCATTTCCCTTTGATAATACCTTCCGTCTTCTTCACGCCAACGAAGGATATACCTTCGGGAAGCATGTTCATATTCGCACATGATATCTTGTACACGAAGCCCTTTCGTTAGGTTCAACAGACCGAGCTCCCGATACTGCAGCAAGTCCGGGGAAGTGAACAAAAGCACCGAGCCCTTGCTCTGCTGATCGGGAGAACCGTCCGCTTCCGTCCGAATGGCCAGTACGCCAAAGTTTCCGTCAGCCATGTGGAACAGGTACGGATTCTTCAAACTCTTGGCGGACAGCGTGCCGTTTGAGAGCTCGGCGGCTTTAGCGAACAGCACCCCCGAGTTGTGATTAAGCTCCCGATAACTCATCCCGTCATCGGTGTAAGCGAGATGCATGCTATATGCAAGCTTCGGGGAATAGATTTCCGGTTCAAGCGGTTCTCTCGTATAGCAGAGAACGCTGTGAAATTCATTTTCCATACGCTGCTTCTTCCCTCCTTACGGATAAGGCTTTTCAAGAATAATCTCTTCCAGCTTTGCACTCGGCTTCGAGTAATGAATATTCACTCCGATCGTCCCGCCGAACAGGAACGTTATATGAGACCTCCGACAGCTTACATCTCTCAAATCTCCATTACGGAAATGGCAATTTTGCCGATCTCAGTATCCGCCTGTTTGATCGTACTAGTCCTCAGCCTAGATCTATCGCAGGAATGGATATGTTGATCGGCTGGACACACAGAATATTTATTTTTCTCTCTTCACTATAATTTTGTACGCGTTACTTTGAAGTAAATTTGATAAGGTTCGTACCCGATATCCCGAATTCGTTTGAACGTGATGGCAGGTTCCTGGTTGACTGTCTTGAAGAAATACCGCCAACTCCCCCATTCACGTTCATTTTCGTTCTCGATAGCGGACGCAATATCCTCATCCCTCATATAGAGCTGCTGTTCTGATTCGCACAAGCCTGCCAGCACTTCTGGCCCGTATCGGAAGGCACCTGTTCGTTCGTCGTCCGGTAGCGGAACAAACCGAATGCCGATTGGCAGCATAATCGAGACGGTATCGCCTTCCTTCCATGCTCTGTGAATGTCATAGAAGTTCTCGCTGTCCAGAGTCGTCCCCTGCAGAACGTCATTGACGTACACGGATGCTCCCGCCATGATCCACTCAGGTATGCGTAAGCGGAGCGTGAACGTTGTCGGTGCGGCAGCAGATACAATGAAATCGTATTTGCGAAAAGTAGGTATATTTTCATTTGTCGACGCTGTATCATTAATAGCTTGGTACCCGGCCGTGTTAGACGAGGATAGGAGGCTCCCGCTCATTTTGTCCTGCGTCTGTACGATCCGTATGAGGGTTCCAGCGATACTTGTGTGCAACTCGGAATCGAAATATTGACTGATATAGACGATATCCCCGTCCTGATAATAAATTCCCATGTTCCAGGCCGCATTCGCCTGAACCATCGTGCCGTGGCAGCAGAAGAAGCTGTCGGTTTCCGTGCTCCACTCCTTGCGCAGACCGGCCTTCATGGGGAGGAAATAGGTCAGCAGGCCGGTTCTGGGATAGTTATGCTGACTACCAGTCAAACCATATTCCTGATAATAGGCTTGCGCCATAATGCCATTGTATAGATTGTACTCGATATATTGCGCGTAGGTAGGGTCGCCAGATTGACGAAATAAGAAATCTGCTAGTCGGATCATGTTATAGACAGTACAATGCTCCTGATTTTTGTCACCTAGGCGGGCCTTCATCTTCATCTTCGGCATCCAGACCTCTCCAGCGGTTTGACCGCCTGTCGCAAGGCTTCCCCTTTCCGTTACAGCGCAATTCCAATACGCTTGGACGATGGACAGCCACCTGTCGTCTCCGGTAACCTCATAAGCTCTCGCACAGCCGAGCACTTCCGGTATCGTAGTGTTAGCATGCATATTCGTAAGCGGATCCTTGCCCTCCAGCAAGGGTTGAAACAGCCGACTGCGATAATACCGGTCTAACAGCACACGATATTTGTCCGCTCCGGTTATGTGCAACAGATCGGCCCAAACCTCAAGCATTCCGCCTGTCTCCACATCGAGAATATCGTCGAATTGCTCTCTTGTGAATGTGCCGCTCCATTCGACAAACCAGTCCGCGAACCGATCCACGATATCCAGGGCCTGCCGATTACCGGCATATTGCCAGGCATCGACCAACCCCATTAATATTTTGTGCAAATTGTATTGGGGCGCCCAGATGCTTTTTCCGCTTGCAATCCAGTGCAGATATTTTTCGGGAATCGGACCGACCCACTGACCGCCGTTATCGCGTTGGCATTCATGCAATTCATGGACAATAGCATCCAGTTTGGCCTTTAATTCGATGTCGCCGCTTTCTTCATAATGCAACGCCGCACCAGACAACCAATGACCAAGAAAATGGCCGCGCAATTGGCAGACCGGCGTTTCCCAACCGCCGTGCGCACCTTCGGGAATCGTTCTTCCATGAAATCTTCCGGCCTCCAAATGATAATTAAACAACAGATGACCGCTGTCCAGCTTCATCAGATAGCTTCTGTTCGCTCGTTCCCTGCGAATCAGTTCTTGCTCTTTCATAATGACCTGTTTGCCTCTCAATGCTTTCATTGAGTTCCTCCTTTCGATATGTTGGCAGAACGAGCTTCTAATCTTTCAGCCCGGATACCGCAATGCCTTTAATAAAGTATTTTGTCCTAATATAAACAGCATAATAGGCGGAAAGAGAACCATCGTGGCCGCCGCCATCAACAACTCCCATTGAGCTGTGTAATAGCCAATAAATTGCGCCAAGCGCCAGCGTGAACTTAGATTCCTTGTTGATGTAAACAAGCGGGCCCAAAAAATCGTTCCACACACCCAGAAACTGAAACAGCGCAACCACAATGACAGCCGATTTGGATAAAGGAAAAATAACATGCGTGACAATGTAAAAATAACCTTCTCCGTCAACAAGAGCTGCTTCGTCAAGTGATTTGGGGATCGTTCTATGAACTGCCCTATTCATAAAATGTTAAACGCTGCTAGCAAAATCAAGGGCAAATAACTGTTGGATTCGACCACCATTTGCCAACCGGGAAAAGTCGGGATAAGCGTGACAGCAGCCCTCTAACTTCCCCATCGCTCCAGCTGTTACGCAAAGCGGACAGCAGACGGATCAAACCAGCGTGGAGTGAGCATCGCTCTTACGTCTTCGTAAGCTTTGTCGGCATCCAACGGTTGTACCCAGAAGTTGATGAACCACGCTCGGCTCCAGCCGGTATGTCTGACGCCGTTAGCCAGCCTGCGATCCATGTCGTTCGAGCCGCTGCAATCAGCTCTGGCGTGGAATTCACGTTAATACCTTCGCCCGGATAAAACGCAAACAAATGGGAAATGTGCGATGACCCGGCACCACTTTCTCATAATCATCCAACCACTCCCGGCTGGCTGGAGGTAATAAGTAAATATCGGCCGAATTGAAAATAGGTTCAATCAGCCCGTTATCCTCTCAGCCCTCCCTTAAACCGTTTCAGCCTGTCTCCGGTCGACAGCGTGTTTTTTCCCAGGCTATCTTGCAGACTTAGGGGCACCCGGATGAACAGTTCAGTGTAATCCTTACAATGTCGGGCAGCAGCTCAGAATAGGAAACTTGGCTCAATTTCTCCAGCGTTCATAAAGATCCATCTTTGTGTTTTCCATATCGTCTATTTCACAGTAAGCATCTGGCGGCGTTATACCACCGCGGAAGGATCGCTCTTGCGGGACATGCCGCGCTGGGCGGAGATCAGATTGTAGTAAATTCCCTGCTTCTTCATCAATTCGCGATGCGTGCCGAGTTCGGCGATCCGCCCCTTGTCAAGGACGATAAGCCGGTCGGCATTTCGCAGCGTAGAGAGACGATGCGCGATAGCGATCGTCGTGCGATTCTTCGTCACCCGTCTCAGTGCCTCCTGGATGGCCGCTTCCGTCTCGATATCAAGCGAAGCCGTCGCCTCGTCCAGAATAAGGATTCGCGGATCGTTCAGCACGGCCCTCGCGATGGCGATCCGTTGACGCTCGCCTCCCGACAGATTGTTCCCGTTCTCTTCCAGCCTCGTGTCGTAACCGTCAGGCAAGCTGATGATAAAATCGTGCGCGTTGGCGATTTTGGCCGCCTCAATAACCTCTTCCGGCTTCGCGCCCGGCTTCGAGTACTGAATATTCTCCGCGATCGTCCCGCTGAACAGGAACGTCTCCTGAAGCACGACCCCGATTTGCGAGCGCAAATCCTCCTGCCGGATCTTCCGGATATCGGTGCCGTCAATCCGAATCTCCCCTTCGTTTACATCATAGAAACGGGAAATCAGATTGATCGTCGTCGATTTGCCCGATCCGGAATGGCCGACGAGTCCGATCATCTCCCCCGGCTTCACGGTGAGGTTGATCTCCTTCAGAACAGGCTCATACGATCGATATCCAAAAAAAACGTCGCGGAACTCGATCGAGCCCCGAATCCGGTGGCCCACCGCGTTGTTTGCATCCATGACTTCCGGCTGCTCGTCGATTACCGAGAATACGCGATGCATCGAAATGACCGCATTCGCGATCCAGCGCGGCATGAACATCAGCCAGGAAATCGGCCCGAAAATCATGGCGGCATAAGCGCTGAACTGGATCAGCTCGCCTACGTTCATCTCCCGGCCGATAATCATGTAGCAGCCGATCAGAAGTACGAGATATTGGCCGATCTGAATCAAATAATTCGAGATCGGCGATAAAATGCTGTACAACTTCTCGCTTTTCAACGCAGCAGCAGCGAATTCGCCGTTATATGTCCGGAATCTGCGAATCTCCCGCTCTTCCTGGCCGAAAGCCTTCACGACCCGAATGCCGCTGAGGACATCGTGAAGAAACGAGTTTGCCTTGTCGGAGATGCGCCACTGCTTGTGAAACAGCCTGTTTAGGACATGCCTCCAAATATAGTAGTGCAAATAACCAACGAATGGAGCCGGAAGCAGCACGATCAGCGCCAGCCGCCAATCGGCCGAAAAAAGCAGCGTCGCTGAAGCGATCAGGATGAGCAGTTGGTGGATGGCCGTCGTGCACATTTCCTGAATCAAGTGGCGGATGCGGTCCGTATCGGCCGTCACTCTGTTCATCAGGTCTCCCGCTCGCTGGGACGTCAAAAATCCGAGCGACATGCTCTGAATCCGATCGAACACCGTTTTGCGCAAGTCGGCCGCAATGCCCGTACTGACGCTGGCCATGATCCGGTTTCTGGCAATGCCGAGCAGCTCCCCGAAAGCCAGGGTGAACAGCATCCCAAGGAGTGCAAGCCAAAATACCCTTACGCTGGCCTCTTGTCCGGAAGGGGGGAGCAGCGCCGCGTTGACCAGCAGCTTCTGGAAGTAAGGCCCGGCCATCGCCAACGCCGAGGCAGCGATAAGGACACCTAGTCCAAGCATCAAGCTTCGCCAGTGTCTTTTGGATGTG
>NZ_JBNDYG010000060.1:0-42361 GCF_049893405.1 Paenibacillus sp. Dod16 | reverse complement strand
CGAAGCTGTTCCATAAGTTCATCCGTGGTAATCCTTTCTTTTTTTAGGTTATCCTCCATGATCTTGCCGTCCTTAATGAGCACTGTTGCTTTGCCGTCGAATAGGTCTCTTGCCGTTTTGCTTTTCAGCTGTAAAAATTCAATCCCTAAAGAAACAACGGTCCAAACAGTCATCGAAACCAAGCCCAGATACCAATTGGACTCCAGATCCAACGAAACGTAAGCTGCAAGGCTGCCGATCGTGATTCCGGTGATATACTCAAACAATGAAAGCTGTGATACCTGTCGTTTACCCAATATCTTCGTTAGGACAAAAAGAACCCCCATAGACAATAACGTTCGCAAAGCGATTTCTACCCAATCCGGCATAATATCACCATTCCTTTCCAATCACATTAATCGACAAAAGTTAATATGTCCCTATTCCATTATTTTCATGCATTTCCATTTGAAAATTTTTCTAACGTATGCTTTTGTTGCGAGACGGAAATATTAATTTCGGTATTGGGAGAATGTAAGCATCTATTCCTATTACCCCTGAAACATTATCCTATCCTAAGGTAAAGGAGGTGACATTCCGTGACAGTTGCTTCTCAAGTGAAAACGTGCGTAGCATCTTTAAAAAGTGCTCAGGCGAGTCTGGAACAATTTGCTTTGGAAACACAAAATCAAGAAGCAAAATCGCTCTTTACGAATGCGGCCCAACAAACCCAACAAATCGTGCAGGACATGGCTTGTCTGTTTTCATCGGTGAACAGATTAGAAAAGAGATCAAACCCTACAAGTTGAGTAGGGTTTGATCTCTTTTCGCCACTATTCTTTTGTTTAGACAGCTAACCTTCTAGTCCCTGGGCAGCCGTTGAACCGCTAAAAAAACGAGAAGTATCACACCCATATATCCAAACAGCGGATAAAGATAAGTAAGTAAGGAGGTGAAACCGGCTTGACTAATCAAAAAACTAGCAAGTAATATGCCGAGAACTAACCAACTTTTAGGAAGATGATATAGACTTTGGATTTGACGAGAAATTCCGAAGACATTGCCTATCAATGTGGTGAATATTTCTCCATAGATTACGAGCAAAAACAATACATGAAAAAACTGCCCGAAATCTCGAATAATCTCGGCCATCGGAATATCGTATTGAAGAATCTCGGGCATCTTTGAGCTCATTGCAAAATGGCTGACAAGAAGCATAAAACCAAGACCAATGCCTCCCCAAAACCCTCCCCATTTTAATGCGCTTTCGTCATCCACCTCACTCCCTAGAGGAACCATAACGGCTAAAATAAAAGCAAAATTCAATCCTGCATACACAAACGGACTCACGAACCACTTCAAATTGTACAGTTGTTGGTTCTGCCAACCGACTATATCAAAAATATTGTCTATTCTGACAACCTTTACGACAAGGAGAATAGTGAAAAAAAGCATCATGGGAACGACTAACGAGTTTACGAACATAATTCCGCTGATTTCCTTCGTCATCACCAGATAACACAAAATGATGCTGATGATAATACCCAGTTGATAGGGTAGACGGAGTTGTTCTTCGAAAATGGTACCGGTACCTGAAAGCATCACGGCCGTTACCCCAAATAGAATAATAAAAGTCAAGGCATTTGCGACTTTGCCGAAACTCTTGCCAAACAGATAAACATTAAACTCCTGATATGAAAATGCTTTGATATGGTGAGCTAGAATCATCATTTTAGTGCCGATCCATACAAAAAGAAAGGTGCTGCATAAAATGCCTAATACCCCATAGGCTCCGTATACCGTGAAAAACTGCATAATCGACTGTCCTGAGGCAAATCCGGCTCCCACCACGGTTCCCGTATATGTCGCGGCGATTTGTATTATCATATTTGTTTTTTTCTTCATATTTCACCCATGTCCTGGTAGAGAATAGAATCATTAAATTCTATGCTTAAAAAAATTGCTTATTCCAAAAGGAACTCGTTGTCAGCCGTTATGACGAGAAACGATAGTGGTCCGGTAGATCATCAATTAACAAACTTGAGTCTTTAACAATGACATGGTAAATATGCAGCTCATGAATCTGGGCATGATTTTTGGAATCGGTAAACTTATGGTTTTGGCCTTTATTTATCTACCGAGGATGAATCTGTGCAATCAACGCCCCGCTTGGCGATGCTCGAAGCCAGCAGATATAGCCCGACATAGATCGGAAATGAATAGATATTGCTTCCAGTGAATGGAATGATATAAATCAGCCATTTGTGAGATCGGCTCGGCCACAAAAGCGGAAAAACCCCCAAATAGGAGAGCCTTTATCAGCGGGTTCCGGCTTGTACTGGTTTAAGAACATCACTGTGGCGGGAAGAAGTGAAAAATTCCTTGGAAAAATGGCCGACATGAACGGTAGGACTTCCCTGTGATAATGCCAGAGTCCCATGGCAATCCCAAGCTGGTTCGGCCATGATGACACGATAATCATCGTAAACCCGGATAGTAGAAACTGTCCCGTAGCCCTCTTATCCCGAAATCCGATTCAAAATAGCCAGGAGTTCGAATCGATCGAAGAGCTTGCTGAGATGTCTGTCCAACGTCTTGTCGACTTCTTGGTGCAGCACGGCAGGAACCGTTTCGAAAATCCTGAAGCGGTCGCCAAGCCTTGCAGAAAGCCGCTCGCTCTTCGTATCGATTGCCCCAAGCGATGGCGGACTCTTTCAATCTCGCTATGGCTTCGAGTATCCCGTTCCTGCAGGCCAACATAATGAGGACGCATCCTTTTCGATTCCTGTGAATACGGTCATTATATTCAGCAACTTCTGAACAGGCAATCCCGCCAGAAGTTGGACGTTACCTTTCAGCGGAAACACAATACTGTCCACAAAGCAATGGCTAAATGGAAACTCATCCCTCTCCTTGACATTTGTTGGCGTTTTTCAATTATAGCGGTTGATTCTTAATGCAGACAGGTTTTGAACAAAATTGTTTCAGTCCATCCCAGTTGCCCCAGATGCAATTTTTGCATCGATTCGGTTGTCTTGGGGCAGAGGTAGTCCGGTTTTCAACGCTTGTACTGGATGTTGGTGACATGCAGGTATCCACCTTTCCAAATTTATGCAAACAGCATTTAAGTTGTCCAGAAACGAATTATCCTATTCCGCCAAGCAGCAATCCGCATCGTGAAAGTTCCACTTTGATCCAATCTACTCCAGCCCCCGCATACAAATATCAAAGACCGGATCTGTCCATATTGGACAACAGCCGGGCTTTGGTCCTATTTCGCAGGATAAGTTGTCTTCGAAAATTATACTTTGAATTTTCCAACTAACGCGCGAAGCGAGCAAAGCAATCACTTTCTCTCCGGCGACTTGAATTTCAGTTTTTCCTGCTAGTCCGGGTTATCGGCGACAAGTCCGAACAGAGCGTCATAGTACGTCTGCCAGTTTTAATTCCCGTTATTATAAGGATCCAAATATTGCGCTTCTCCGATTATCACAAAACCACGCTGGCCCGTTTCCATATCGACAAGATCTTATTCGATGGATTGAGCCAGGCTGTGTACTTCCATATCATGATTCGTAATAAACTCGGTTTCCTTCTGGAATGCAGCCATCTGCATCCGGTTTGCCCAGAAAGCGAGGGACAAAAATCCGAAAGGCGCTGAAATCGAATACAAACTGACCGGACGCACAGGGGGGGACATCACGGTTTCCTCCCGGTTACGCGCATCCGTTGCAACGTCTTCAAATAAGCTGGCCTTGTACGCATTTTGGATAGCGGCAAACGAAGCACTGTATCTTTCCAGTCGCTAGCAAAAAACGGGCTAAGTGGTTGCAAGTACGGCTGCCCGAGCGAAGTCAGTCCATGCAGGTGGATGCAGAACCAGATCAAACCAAGACCGATACCCCACATGCCAAGCCATGCCGCCAGAATCAACAGTGAAAATTGAAGAAGCTTGCTCGCATTTGTCATTAAATAATTGGGAACGAGAAAGGAGGCATGGCGGAAATGGCGATTACAATCACCATCACGTTGCTTGCGATTCCCGCCTCCACGGCTGCTTGACCGATGACAATACCGCCTACGATGCCGAGTGTTTGGCTGGATTTGGTGGGCATGCGCAAACTGGCTTCCTTTAATATTTCCAGAGTCAGCAGCATGAGCAGCGCCTCCCAGAACGGTGGATATGGAATTTCACTCCGTGATTACATCAGAAGAAATAGCATCTCCAAAGGAACCACCTGATAATGATGAACCGTCACCGCTACGTAAGCCGGGGTCAAAAACAAAGCAATTACAAACGCGACAAAACGAAGTCCCCGCAGGAAGGTGCTTACCAACCAGCGATGTACATAGTCTTCTGGGGATTGAAACAAATTAAGCTCAAGCTTTTGTCCAACTGCTCGGTTAGGCTGTCTTTAGGGCCGTACACAATCGATTCCTGCTCGGAAGAATCGATGGCGCGGCCCAACTGATTCTGCTTTTTGATTGCACAAACGTTCCCGATTTCATCAAAAACAAGGATTCCTCCTTGCAAGATGAGCTCTTCGGTTTGCTGCAGCGTCGTTACGTCCACCCGATCTTCGGAAATCACCTTTTGTCCTGCTTGTTCGTCCGGGGCGTGCAAAAGGGGAAGCACGATGTCGCTTTCGACCTGATTTTGATCCACAAAGGAACGGATGTAGAACAGCTTGACTTTCCGCCCTCCCGCATCCAACTCATGCACTTGTGCATCGTGAATATCGTGAAACAATTGCTGCACGTGCTGCGGAGACAAGTTACCTGCAGGAGGTTGGGTATCGGCTTCTTTTGGCGTATCGCTTTTGTCTTGCTTTTTAAACCAACCGATCCAACGCATCGTCTCCCTGCCTTTCGCGTTCAGTCCATGTATTATTTTTCCCGATATAACAAAAAACATGCTTCGCAGTTCCGGGTTGTTGGCAGTCTTGAGATTATGAGTCGGTTCGTGAAAAAACCACCGATTTTACTACCGGTGGCTTGAATCGTGAACATTTTGCGAACACTGCTTCTCCCAGTTGTTGCAGAAGTCCTCATACACTTTCTCAACCTTGCTGTCGGATATCATGTGCCTGGCTAAAAAGTCGTACCAGAACTGATCGAAAGACAAGGGCATCCGGGTTCCATATTGGGAACGAAGGGTTACATAACGGTCCCAGATTTTGATTCGGAATGCTGCCAATTCATCACATCGCTCCACGTCGGTTCGCCTTTAAGCGGCGCTGGTGTCGCTGGATATTTCTGACGTTTTCGCTCTTTCTTCGGCCAGCTTTTGAAATTGTTTCGCTCTTTCCAGATGGAAAGCACGCAATTGGTCGTGATATTGAGCCATTTTCATGTGCCAGTCGTGCATTTGCCTGACATAAGCGGCGTGGTCATGCGTAAACATGGGCATTGCCTGTTTAGTAAACTGCATTCGAAACCATTCCTCCTTGGGTAGGTGAAGTTTGAACTTACAGCAACAGTCTATAGCAGACGTGTAGAAGCGACAACGGCATCCGCCCGGTTTCCAGTAATTTTTATCGGGTTGTTTGTCTAGACGCGGATGGAAACACAACCTCCCGTTCTTCAGCATAGGCTAAAAGGAAACCGAGATCGAGGAGGAGATTTCAACGTGTATGCTTATCCAAATGGAATGTACAGGGAAACGGCAAATTCCACATTATCTACAGTAACTTTGGTTGACCCGTATTTTTATCACACCTTGCGCTCGCTTCAAGGAAAGCCGGTGGTTATTGAAACGTTTCGAGGTCCTGTTCGGGGTACGATAACCGACGTGAGACCGGATCATGTTGGGCTGCAAACAGACAGTGCTTCTTTCTTCTTACGTACGCAGCAAATGATCTGGGTTATGCCTTCTTAGCGCTCCGGCGCGGCATGAGACAAACGTCCCCTGTCATAAAGATAATAAGAACCATCAATTTGGTAAGGGGATGATGTCCGCCATGTTCAAGCGCATCAATTTATTGCCCATTGCATTGCCTGTTCCCAAACATCCGGACGCCAACGCCGCGGCGGCCGTACAGGAACTATTAGGCGGCCGTTTCGGGGAGATGTCTACGTTGAATAATTATTTGGTTCAATCTTCGAATTTTCGTAGCAAGAGAAAGTTGAAGCCCTTCTATGAACTTGTGGCTAGCATTACAGCGGAGGAAGTCGGCCATGTGGAGTTGGTGATGAATTCCATCAATTTATGTTTGTCTGGTTCCACGTTCCCCGCAGATCCGGATGCGGCGCCTCTGCGCAACGGGGTTGACAAACGCAATACCTACCATTTTATTGCATCAGCTCAAACCTCGTTGCCCGGCGATTCGATGGGCAAAGCATGGAACGGTGATTATGTCTTTAACAGCGGCAATCTGGTACTTGATCTGCTGCATAACTTTTTTCTCGAATGCGGCGCCCGCACCCATAAGATGCGCGTGTACGAGATGACAGATCATCCTGTCGCCCGCGAAATGACGGGTTACTTGCTGGTCCGCGGGGGAGTTCATGTGCTTGCTTACGCGAAGGCGCTCGAAATCATGACCGGAGTCGACTTAAAAAAAATGCTCCCTATTCCCAATCTTGAGAATCGGGCATTTGATGCGACCCGCAAATACGAAGAACAGGGAATTCATCGAAAGTTATATACGTTTAGCGATTCAGACTATGAAGATATCGCTCAAATCTGGAAAGGATCCCACCCTTCCGACGGAGAGCGATTGGAAGTCGTCAGAGGAGTTCCCCAAGGAGGGGAAGTGCCCGATCTTGAAGAAGTGCCGGAAGAATTTGCCCCTGGCATCTCGAATGAGGATTTTATGCAGATTGCCCAACGGCTGCAAAAGCTCGCCGGATTGTAAGGTGTTGCGTTCCTATACGGGTAAGGGTTGCTGCTTATATGGCATGTATACGAAACCTTTATTTATGTTTATTTCTATTAGCCGTGCGCGACTCCCAGCGTGCGGCTCGTCACATGGTGGCGGTCAAGCACAAGCCTTTATTTGAATGGTTTCAATTGCCTATCCCTTAGTTCTTGAATTTTATTTTCTAAATATTCGATGCGAGATTTTAGTTGTGCTTTCTCTATGACATGTTTTCTGCATATTTCCAGAAGTTTCTCGTTCTTTTCCTTCTCATTCTGAAGCGCCTGCTTAACTTTTTCATACCGATTCTCAAGCAATCTTTTGCCGCTTGGTCTGGTTGACGTTTCGATTGCAGTAGCTGCAATTTCTTCTGCCCCTTTTTCAATTTCCATCTGCAGCAAAATGGCTTGATCACAGCGTTCCTTAAGATCAGGACGATTATAGATCGTCTTTCGCTCAATGCCAGCTTTTTTAGCAATCGCTGATATGGACAGTTTTTTCTTTCCTTTTCGGAGGTTTGTTATTGCTTGTTCGATACGCTCCAGTGTAACGAGTTTATTTTCTTTAGAAGGGTCACTCATGCCATTCCCTCCCATTCGCTTGGTGTGATATTGTAATCTGAATGATTATCAATTCCGGAATAATTCACCTGGGTTTCCAACTCATCAATAATTCCTACGAGGTATTTTTCAATTGTCTTTAACTTGTTCTCATAAGGACCTCCAGCAGGTGCAGATGCCAATTCGCTACGAATTTTTTTCAACCGGCCTTTATGAACTTCAAGAAAGTCCGGAGTAGTCAAAAAATTGCGGCATCCTAAACATACCCCGTCGCCTTCACAAGGTTCATTTCGCATTGGATGGTGAAGACAAAGTCCATGTGACAAAATTTGAATCTTATGCGCTTTACGCAATTTATCAACTTGTTCGATGGTCTTTCCTTTGAATGGGTTAATTACTTTAAGTTTTTCTTTTATTTGAAGAGCCTGCTTACCAACAAGAACTGCGCCTTCATTGAATACTTTCGCGAACTTGTTCCTTACATCCTCTTGAAGCAGGTGTGTATAGTGCTGTGTACCTCTAATGGACTTGTGATTTAACAATTCCCGTATGGTTTCCAGAGAGGCCCCGCCTTTTAAAGCATACGTAGCGCAAGCGTGGCGGAATGTATGAGATGAAAAATCAGCAATATCTCCATTTTTATATCGGAGATTGTGTTTTTGAAGCCAGGGTCTTAGAAAATTCTTTGACCAATTTGCATGGGAAACTATACCCACGGGATATCCTTTGACATTACGTATTCGATTAAGAAATAAATACGGTAAGCCCGATTCTTTTCTTAACGGATCCGTGTATTTTTCAACTTTCGTAATGGCTTGTACGACAAGGGCATTCGCTGGTTTATACACCCTCGTAGGTTCGGCTTGCAGTTTACCGGTGTTGTATACTAATTTAGTTTCTCCGCCAATTGGCTCAATGGAGGCATTATACATCGTAATGATTTCGCTAATGCGAAGTCCAAGCTGCAATCCAACTACTACGCTAGCTGCAACAAGTATATTTTCGTCCATATCTAAATCACTTACTGCTTTACGCAATATCTGATCGATCAACTGTTCGTCCGAAATTTTATCAATGTTTACTTGCTCTGCTTGCTTGGCATCCTTCTTTAACGCTTTGTTATTAATAATGAGCTCATTGTACATACCCTGAACAAATCGAACATCTTTTGGAACATCCCAGCCTTTAATATTTCCCTTTAATAAGATTTCTTTTAACGCCAATGCACTTTTCTTGATTGAAACAGAACTTATTAACTGACCGCTTGTCTCGCTTTTCGCTTCAGGCAAATACGTAAAATACATCTCCAATAAAATCTGATCAATTTCTGAAAACGACTCCACTTCCGGCGCATATTCTTTTATAAATTTAGAAAATCGAACAACACCGTCTAAATTTCGTTTGGCAGTTGAAAACTTGCCCGTGGTTAACTCATGATGCATAAACCATTTTATTACTTCTAGCATTTTGGGCTTATCAACAACAAATTCAAAATCAATCATAAGCCTCTTGCCAGACAAATGCTCTACATTAATAAATCCGTTAAAATCCCATACATTGTCTGAGAATTTACTATTACCGCAACGGAAATCTGATTGGGTTATTAGGGGGTTGTAATCAAACAATTGAAGCTTTATACTTTCAACCACTCTGCATCGCCTCCAAACGCCCTATAATCGTTTCTAAGGCGTATTCAACAGTCTCAAGATGATGTGTCGTCCCGATATACTCCTGAGCCATATATGCCTCTCTGTTGGCTCTGAGACGATCCAAATGGTCTTTATGAATTGGTAAGTGTTCGGGAGTCGTGATAAACTTAGGACAGATCACGCACATATTAAATTTAGAGCATATCTTGCCCTCATTATTTATCGGCTTCTGACAAGCCCCATCAGGCAATGAAGCAGACAATAGCGTTTCCGTGTCGAGATTCTTTCCTTGACCAAGTTCCTTCTCATTGATTTCCTTGACTATCATGCCAATAAATCCAAGCTTTTTATATTCGCTTTCAACTTTTGGATTTTGGACTTTTGCATATAAGCTTGTGGAGTGCAATGATTCGTGACCTAGATATTCTTGAATTTCAAACATGCTCATGCCCTTATTTAGCATGTCCGTTCCAAGCGTATGCCTAAATGCGTGAAAGGTTAATGGGTATAATTCGCCATTGTTATCTCTGATATCATACTTTTTGACAAACCGATAAAGTTTATCTCGAAATATTTTTTGGAGCAGTCTGGCGTACCGTATATTCCGTTTTTGCCAGTAAAGACAAATGTAGTTTGTTGCAAGTTCTTTCCTGGCCACTTCTGAGTATTGTTCAAGTAGTTGAACTGCCCGTTTGACTCGATTTGATACGGGGATATATCTGTCAGCCTTATTTTTCGGAGAGAAAACATACAATACGGGTTTTCCTGTAAAATCTTCAGTTATACAACCCTCGGTTAGGTCCAAAACCTCTGAAAGCCTTATTCCCGAATCGATGCCGATCTCCACAATAGACTTCAAGAGGATGTTATTCTCCTTTTTTAAAGCTATTTCAATCTGTTCCATTACATTATCGGGTATATACCTTGTCCTTAAAACATCATCTTGCTTCAGTGCTTGGTACTCATCTCCATCAAAAACCTGTCCCTCCGGAAAACCATCATACTCAAAAAACTGCCCATGTTCTACTACCCATTTTAGTGCAGACATAGCAACCGATCTTGTAGAGTTTGCTAAATGAATCTGTTGTAAATAATAAATATACATTTGAGTAATTTGGTGCGATAAATCGGCATAATCCATAATTTTCAAGTTGTATTCTTTCAGGAATTCAAAGAACCGTTTCAATGAATAATTATATCGATACAGTGTTTCGACGCTCGGCTTCCCTAGACTCATGCATTCAATTGTTATTTGCTTATGTATTTTCTTGAACCATTTATTTGGCAAATATGAAAATTCAAAAGATAATTTATCACCATAACTCGATTGATACGGAACCTCCCATCTATCAGTTTTTGTATCAACTGTTGAAATATACGCTCTACTCAATTCAACTCCGCGCTCCTTCTCTGACGCATGAAGCTTTCATATGCCGTTGTTTTCGCTTCAAGCGACAAATGTTGATACTTACTCGTAGACTTAACATCATTATGACCTAACCTATCTTGGACATAACGCATATCAAATCCCGATTCGGTGAGTTCGGTTCCATGGGTGTGCCTAAGCATGTGAGGAGTGCATTTAATACCCACTTGTTCAGATAGCTTATTGAAGAGCTTTGTTATCGTATCGCGGATCATATATTGGCCAGGGCTGGTTTCATGATTCACAAATATCGTAAGATGTTTTCCATCATCAGGGCGATGATACAAGATATAATCCTCTATGGCAAAGACAATATCTCTGCTGACGGGTATTTCCCTTTCTAGTGATTTGATGTTGTGGTCTTTATGGTATAGTGGATCATGCTCTTTTACCTTTATAACCCCAACTTTTGTTTGAATCTCATAATCACCTATACGAAGACCTAATGCCTCACTAATCCGGCAACCCGTTTCATAAAGAAATCTGAACAATAACTGATTTCGGGCATTTAAGCTCTCATCTGACTGTAACATCTCAAGTCCTTGATAGAGCTTTTCAACCTGTTCCCGAGTCAAACGCTTACCCTTAACTGATTTTTTCTCTTTAACTCGGAAGAAATTAAAACCCATATCTTTACGACTAACTTTCTGAACTAGGAAATGTCTGTTTTTTGAATCATCTTTATAAGTTAATGGGTTCTCCGTCACAAAGCCCCCAATCACTTCATAAAATCGATAAAATGAGGCTATTGTTGCCATATACTTATTCTTTGTCTTTGCAGATTTCTCTTTGTCCGTCTTTCCGACTTTCGTTTTCAAATACTCAAGCCAAGAAAACATATCCGCTTTCCTAACCTCGTAAAATTTAAGCCCCACTTCGTTTAACCAAGTGAAATATTCCTTTAAGTCTCTACTATAACCTTCGATTGTGTTCTCAGAGTGCCCCTTCTCTTCTAAATAGTGAAGAAACAATGTTATTTCCTCGACAATGTTGTAGTCCTCATCCACAACTACTACATTTCGTTTTCCGGCCTCATTGAGAGTTTTTTCAATTTTCAGATTACCCATATTCATCACCACCAAGATCAATACTATATGATGTTCAGCCAATGTTTTCCCACTTTAACCGAACTTGAGTGTATATATCATCCATCATCTATTATTATGGAGCTAATTGTCAATTATCATAGTTGAGTTCCGGACTAAACTCAAGAAACAAAAGGAACGATTCGCATATGCAATGCTCTTCCGCCGCGGGTACAATGAACTCTTTTGTGCTGCCATAGAAAAAGGTGTGTTGCCATAAGGCCAACACACCTTTTTCCTAGATATTATCCGTTGTGTACGGAAGCAACGCTACCGCCCTAGCACGTTTAATTGCAACTGTTAAAGCACGTTGATATTTTGCGCTTGTTCCAGTCACACGGCGAGGAAGAATCTTCCCCCGTTCACTAATGAACTTTTTAAGAACTTCCGTATTTTTGTAATCAATATGAGTAATTTTATTGACTGTAAAGTAGCAAACTTTTCTACGTTTACCTTTGCCACCTCTACGTGGAGCAAACTTTCTTTCGCCACGTTCTTCGTCATTTCTTTGTGCAAATGCCATTGTTATACTCTCGTTCCTTTCATTATGCATATTGGTCAAACGTAATAAGCTTTCTCTGGCTATCCCCTAGTTCAAAGTTGGGTGTGGATAAGTCTTACGACTTACCCACACCCAACTTCTCACTACGGGGCTGCACCCACATCTTGAAATAAGGATGGTCATCATCACTAGACTACATTGACTGTCATAACGTATTACACACTTTACTCAACATCATGCGATCTTAATAAACCGTGGATGCTGGTCGTAAATGAAGATTACCATTACACAGTTAAAATGCTTTAAAACCCCTTGTTTTACTGAGGTCTTAAAGCATTTTCTTGCTCTCAGATGTTACGCTCTCTAAAAAGGCAAATCATCATCCGAAATATCAATTGGTTTTCCTTCGTCGGAAAAAGGATCCTGATTGTTGTTTCGCGAGTAGTTATTGTTCCCGCGGTTTCCGCCACTGCTATTGCTGTTGCTTCCTCCGCTAAACGATGATTCCTCACGATTTCCTCCGCCACCGCTTGTTTCACGGTTTGACTCCAAGAAGCGAACATTATCGGCAATGACTTCGGTGACGTATACACGCTTACCTTCGTTATTCTCGTAATTCCGCACTTGAATGCGCCCTTCTACAGCCGTCAGACGGCCTTTACGCAGATAGTTTGCACAAGTCTCCGCAAGCTGTCTCCAGGTCACGACCGGAATGAAATCCGCTTCGCGCTCCCCGCCTTGTCCGGTAAACGGACGATCGACAGCAAGTGTAAATTGCGTTACAGCAACACCTGAAGGAGTATATCGCAGCTCGGGATCCTTAGTCAGTCGGCCAATCAAAATGACACGGTTCAACAATCCAATCCCCTCCTTAGAACGAAATCAATTACAAAGTTTATTTACGTATTAAGCAACGTCGTTCGTGATGAGATAACGAATAACTTCGTCAGAAATCTTCATGAGACGCTCAAGCTCAGCTACAACTTCAGGTGTTGCGTTGAAGTTTACCAGAACGTAGACGCCATCACGGAATTTCTTGATCTCATACGCAAGACGGCGTTTACCCATTACGTCATGCTTTGTAATTTCTCCGCCGTTGGAGATGATGCCTTGGAATTTATCGACTGCAGCTTGAACAGCTTCTTGTTCAATGTCAGGACGAATAATGTACATCACTTCATATTTGCGCATATGTTTCACCTCCTTATGGACTTCGGCCCTCAATCTCTGTTGAGAGCAAGGAGCGAGTCTAACTCGCACCATAATACTATATCAGAACGGGTGATCGGATGCAAGTTTCTTTTCGGTGCTGAATCTGTGCCCTTCCCTTTATTCCCGCGCCTTTCTCACTTTCCCTGCAATGATTTAGGGTCCAATGGCGCATGATAATACATGCAGTCCATCCATCATAATGAGGAGGAATTCCACAATGGGAGAACAGTCCGAATTTCGTGCGGGTGATAAAGCTCCAAACAACGGTATTTATATGGAAGTGGGTGTCAGAGACCACATCATGGGGATCGAAAACCCTCGTCAAATTAAAATGAGCAAAGGCGATACCTTTCCCGAAACCCAAAATGATGATCGTGTATGGTTAAACAAGCGCCGAGTGCAGCCTAAGTAATCAAATCGCCTGAATGGATCAACAGCCTAGAAGAGCTTTGCACATGTGCCTACAGCATCTTGTGTACAGGGAGATGTCAGAACATTGCTTGAAAACTGTCAGCTAATCCATGAAAACTAAACATTTAATGTTGGGATTTTCATCCAGTGAAATTCGCATGTATACAAACCGACCTTTATGCGCACATTATAATCAGGCGGTGCATGAGAGAGGTGTGGTTCCGTTGAACGTTGCAGCAGAACGACGCATGAGGTTTCTGATCGTCACACGGATTGCAAGCTGAGGAAATGAGCCGAATGCTTGACCGCTTGGACAAGTGAAGCTATTGACAAGGTTCGCAGAAGTGCTGATAAAATGATTCCAATTCACAAGCACCGCCTACCCAGAAAGAAGGGCCCAATCGGGCCCTTCTTTTTTCGTTCAAAGCTCGGGACCTTTGCTCATGCTTGTAGCAACGAAAAACACCCCCACAGATCGTCTGCATGAGGGTGTTTTATTCAAGGGCGCTTTACAGCTTAACGCCTAACTTATGTATCAAACATCGTTTATATCCATAACAGCGGAACTTTCAACGATTGGTGGCGGAAAGGGTGGGATTCGAACCCACGCACGCCTTGCGACGCCTAGCTGATTTCGAGTCAGCCCCCTTGGGCCTCTTGGGTACCTTTCCACAGCAGAATTGATTATATCATGGAAACGTTATCTGGTCAATAGCTTGTCGATCTCACTGTTCCTTGGATTTCAATGACCGCTTGGAACGCTTAGGAGAGGAGATATTACGGTGTATCTCCCGCCCCTTCCGTCTCCTGAGCCGAACGCAAAACCTTCTTCATATTCTTCTCAAACTTTACACGGGGAATCAACACGCTATGCTGACACTTGGTACATTTGATCCGAATATCCATCCCCATGCGAATAATCTCCATCTCATTATTTCCACAGGGATGAGGCTTCTTCATCTGAACGATATCCCCTAACTGAAATACCTTGCGCTCCATGGCTATCGCTCCCTTTTACTTCTCTATTACTTCTTCTATCTATTATATATCATTGGATAACCGGTTAGATCAAGCCTGAACGCGTTCTTGTCCCATATCCCGTGCTTCAATAGCCTGTTTGATATCCGTAAATATCTGGCGCTCCACATACTCTCTTGCATTGGGATTGCATTCCGCCACTATACGAACAACATATTCAGAAGTATTCAATGACTGGATTCCTAATACATCCGGTGTCCGCTGGACCTCTGGGCGTCGGTCCATGATTCCCGTAAGAGCCGACTGAATTAGCGTAATCGTATCCTTCACCTGCTGGTCGTTCTTTACGGGCAAATCTACAATGGCTAATGAATTGGAAAGGGAGTAATTCGTGACGCTGGTAATCATTCCGTTCGGAATAATATAGGTCTCTCCATTCAATCCTTTAACTCGCGATGTGCGAAGTCCGATCATTTCAACAGTTCCCCGGTACTCACCACTCTTGATTACGTCGCCTACTGCAAACTGATCCTCGAATATAATGAAGAATCCGGTAATAACATCCTTCACTAAACTCTGTGCACCAAAACCTATGGCAAGGCCAAGTACCCCGGCACCGGCTAACAGTGGCCCTAACTCGAAGTTGAACTCTGAGAGAATGATCAAAATCATAACAAAGTTGCACACAACAGAGGTTACATTTTTTAGCAACTCCCCTACCGTGACAAACCGTCTTGAGTTCACTTGAATTCGGCTCTTCTCCTGCCTAAGGATAAACTGATCAATCATCTTATACACAACTCGTATCACGAGACGCGTCAGAATAAAAATGATAATGACCCGAATGCCGGATGACAGGATATTCATCCACATCTCTTCATTCGTTAACCATCTCCATATCTGATCCTTCAAACCCTCAGCCTCCTCAGCCAATGTCTCTAAATTCACATCCCCAGATAAGTAACTAAAGCCCCTCATCCCTGATGTCCTCCCCTTACTCTTCGATGTTGATATACTTCTCGTTGTTATCCAACGCAAAGATACCCCGGATCTCCACATGCTCCTGTCGGATGATCGCTTGAACATCATTTAACGCATCAGGCGGGAATTGAATCGATAATGCACAGCCAGCCGTAATCTCTTTTGGTGTAGGAAAAAGATCAATTTCGATATCCGCGTACTCCAGCAGCATTTCTGCACGCAGCGCCTGCTGGGTGGAATCAAATGCGATCAACATCGCGCCTTCCACTGCCCCGTCCCCCTCCATCATGGCTATCATTTTCTCTAATTTCTTCTCATCATCATTCCCAATGATTAAGAGTTTTATATAAACCTTTTCATAGATCAAGTATATTCATATACCTCATTCTGCCCAGGCACATTCCTTATCCTGAGAACATTCTTCTGTCCGAGTTGAATTTAAATCACATTTTAAGCGAATCCCAAAGTATAAAAACAGTCTTTCATCCATATACTGATACTACCAAATGCAGACGAAAGGAAGATTCTATGAACCGTCTATCTAAAATCACGTCTCGCCCGGAGGCTTCCAGCTTAAAAATACCACACACGGACCCTAATATCCATTCTGCTATTATACATCGCTTGCTCTTCCATCTATCTGACGCCCGTATTCAGCATCGTCCGCTTGTCATTGTCTGCATCGGTACCGACCGTTCTACCGGCGATTGTCTGGGACCCCTTGTCGGCACCTCGCTTGCACGCTACAACAGTCCCCTGTTTCATCTCTATGGCACGCTGGACGAGCCTGTCCACGCCATGAATCTGAAGGATACACTAACGGCGATATATGAAAAATTCGACAACCCTTTTGTGATCGGCATTGATGCGTGTCTGGGGCAATCATCAAGTGTAGGCTCTATTCAGATATCCGATGGCCCTCTAAAGCCCGGAGCTGGCGTACATAAAGAATTACCGCCGGTCGGCGATATCCACGTAACGGGCATCGTCAATGTCGGCGGCTTTATGGAATACTTCGTATTGCAGAACACTCGCTTAAGCTTGGTCATGCGGTTGTCCGATATTATTGCAACCTGCCTATTTGCAGGCATTAAAGAGTGGAACCGTTCGACCCTTCTTGCAGCGCAAGAGTGACGGCCTCTTTTTCTTCCGGAGACAATGGATATTTGGACTGCCCATCCTTCAGTGGTTTAGCGTACACATAGGAGCTCTCCCGGTTATGCAGACCGGTCAGCACAATCCCTTCCTCTTGTTCACTGAGAATAGCCAGGGAGAAGCTCATTTCGTTCCCCCGCTCGCCAAACGCATTGTATCGTACGATACCAACCTTGGACTTCATACCTTTCAAACTGCCGCTGATCGTATCCAGCATTTTTTGATGATGGGCATGGCCCTCTTCAATCTCATCCATTTGGATTTTCAGTTGGACCAACAGCGATTCGATATCTTCTACCCCACTGCCTGCCATCATCGCATCATAACGACGCTTCATTTTACGCAGTTTTGTCCCTTGAACAATTAAAGTTACCCATAAGATCAAGATGATCATGACCATTCCGACGACAAACCAATGAAGCTGCTCCATGATCAATTCATTTAATTCAGACATGCTTTCTTCCTTCCTCTTCTCCATCTTGATCTATTTGATTATCTATGAATTTCTGCAATCGCCTTTCGCATGAGCTCTACCTCGTCACGGCTAGTAGATATCCCCACACTCGCTCTGACTGCACCTGTCTGTTCCGTGCCTGATGCCATATGAGCAAGCGGTGTGCAATGATAACCAGCACGCACGGCAATCCCATATTCCCGGTCCAGTCGAAAAGCTAACTCGGACGCGCTGTATCGCTCTGACACAAAAGCTACGATACCTGTCCTCGCTTGACCAAGTGCAGGACCTAATATACGAAGGCCTCCTACCTCTTGCAGACCCTCAATCATATATTGGGTTAGCTCCCATTCGTGTTGGTAAATATGCTGCGGTGTCCATTCAAGCACCTTCTTCACACCCGCTTGCAGTCCCGCATGTCCAATCGTGTTAGGCGTCCCTGCCTCATATCGATCCGGACGTACCGTCGGCTGTTCAATAGCCTCTGATTGACTCCCTGTGCCTCCATGCAGTAATGGTTCCAGATCAATATCAGGCGAGATATACAACCCACCTGTTCCTTGCGGCCCCAGAAGCCCTTTATGCCCCGGAAAAGCCAACATACCTACATGCATCGTCTCGACATGAATATCCAGCATACCGGCACTCTGGGCAGCATCTACGAGCAGTACAGCCCCTTTTTTCTTCACCAGTTCTCCGATTTCAACGAGAGGAATGATTGAACCAAGAAGGTTGGAGCTGTGACTACACACAACAAGCCTAGTATTAGAACGAAAAGCTCCCTCTATTAGTTGCACATCAAGCTGACCTTCCTCATCGACAGGAATATAGTCTACTTGTACCCCTCGGGTGCGTTTCAAATACTCTAACGGTCTTCGCACTGAATTATGTTCAATCATGGTAGCAATCACATGATCGCCTTCACGCAAATACCCTTTGATCGCTAAGTTCAACGCTTCTGTTGTATTCGATGTCAGCGCAATATCATTAGGATTCTTTACCCCAAACAAGTCTGCGAGCGTCCTCCGTGTTCCATAGAGCACACGGGAAGCTTTCACCGCCATCCGGTGACTCCCACGTCCCGGGTTTGCAGCCGCCTCTTCCATCGCCTTTCTCATCGCCTCAAATACTTCAGGCGGCTTTGGCCACGAAGTGGCTGCATGATCCAGATAAACGATCGGGTCCATGATATTTCACCTTCATCTTTGCCGTATTGGTGTCTCTTAACAGGATATGTTCAAATATCTTCAAGTTCGGAGTATCAAGGCTATGGCTTCATGTTTAGTTAAATAAAGACATATCTCATTCCCCTTACAGGAACGTCGACATGTCTTTGGTTTTTAATCGCACTCATTTGCTGTTCAACCATTTGTGTCTCAACCCATTACGCATGATAGTTTCTTCTTCAACAGCACTACGGCTCTTTATTGAAGAAGTTCCAACAACCGCTCCAGGTCCTGTTTACTATAGTAATTAAGCTCAATTTTCCCTTTATCCTTATTGTGCTTAATTTTGACCGTAGTTTTAAAACGTTCTCTTAGATCCTCTTCCAGATGATCGATATAAGGATCTCTATTCTTAACCTTAGGCTTTGCTTTATCCGTTGGTTTGCGATCCAGATTCTTAACCGCTTCCTCTAATTCACGGACACTCCACTCTTGCTCCACACACTGTTTTGCCAACTGTTTAACAAGAATGGGATCCTTAATTCCAACGATCGCCCGGGCATGTCCCATAGATAATGTTCCACGTGAAACATTGTCCTTCACTTCTTCAGGTAGAGAAAGCAATCGCAAAAAGTTAGCGATGTGTGAACGAGACTTCCCCACCTTCAATGACAGCTCTTCTTGCGTTAAGGAAAATTGTTCCATCAAGCCTTGGTAAGCTACAGCAATCTCCATGGCGTTCAGGTTCTCCCGCTGCAGGTTCTCGATCAGGGCAATTTCCATGACTTGTTGATCGCTAAATGATCGAACCACTGCCGGTATCGTTGCTTTGCCGCAATATTGGGACGCCCGGAATCTGCGCTCCCCGGCAATAATCTCATACCCTTTCAGCACACTGCGGACGATAATCGGTTGGATAACTCCATGCTGGCGGATCGATTCCGCCAATTCCTGGATAGCCTCATCGTTAAATGTCTTGCGCGGCTGATACGGATTCGCTCGCAATTGACTAAACGGAATTTCCACTACCTTGTCATCATCATGAATAGACAAAGATGGAATAAGCGCATCCAGCCCTTTTCCCAATCGTTTACTCATACGAGATCACTTCCTTTGCCAGCTCCAAGTATACTTCCGCTCCCTTAGATCGAGGATCATAAGTAATGATCGACTGTCCATGAGATGGTGCTTCACTCAAACGAATATTTCTAGGAATAATCGTTCTGTACACTTTTTCCTGAAAATACTTTTTCACTTCTTCAATCACCTGAATGCCCAAGTTCGTGCGCGCATCCAGCATCGTCAACAATACACCTTCAATCTTAAGCGATGTATTCAGATGTTTCTGAACAAGGCGAACCGTATTCAGCAGCTGACTCAGACCCTCGAGTGCGTAGTATTCACATTGAATCGGGATGATCACGGAATCGGCTGCGGTCAATGAATTAATCGTTAAAATGCCAAGCGATGGAGGACAATCAATCAAAATATAATCATACTGGGGTTTGACTAATTGAAGTGATTTCTTCAATCGTACTTCACGAGATATCGTAGGAACAAGCTCAATCTCAGCACCAGCCAATTGAATGGTTGCCGGAATGATGTCCAGGCCTTCGATGTTAGTCCCACAGATGGCGTCCTTCGGGTGTACTTCATTGATGATAATATCGTAAATGCAATTTGCAACATCGGCTTTATTAATGCCAACCCCACTCGTCGTGTTACCTTGGGGGTCAATATCCACCAAAAGCACCCGTTTGCCAAGCGAAGCCAATCCAGCTCCCAGATTGACGGAAGTCGTCGTTTTGCCGACACCGCCCTTTTGATTTGCTATGGCAATTATCTTTGACACTCATTTCACCTCAATGTAGGAAGACTCTTCTAAGTAGTCGCAATAGATGATATACAGCATAGGCTGTATATGTAATAAGCGAGCGATCCCGATGATCTCGGGATGCCCAGGATATAGCGGCGATGAAAATGAGTAATAATAAATTACATGTTTCTCATCTGCAACATCAAACCAAAACCTTTCGTTAAGCAACATAGACCGCTGCAGAGCATTATCTCTTGGTCAACAGAAAAAGCGGTACGATGCATACCGCTTCACACCATATCTTAACGTTTAGGTATTTTTATAACGATTTCATAGTGATCTTCATGATCATTCTCTGTTGTTTTAATAGCCATCCCAGAGCCTGAGACCATATCGATCGATTGGCGGATCGTGTTCAGAGCCAGGCGAACATCCTTGCTGTACGATATACGCTTCGCCTTCTTCATTGTTGTTACTTCTTTATAAAAGGCAATTCGTGCCTCTGTCTGCTTCACATTCAGTTCCTTGGTAATGATCTCGTCCAGCACTTTAAGCTGGGTTTCTTCATTATCCAATGAGAGCAGCGCACGCGCATGGCGTTCCGTCACCTTGCGTTCCATCAATGCCAACTTGACTGCTTCCGGCAGCTGCAGCAAACGAATCTTGTTTGCAATCGTGGACTGGCTTTTGCCTAGCCGCTGTGCCAAGCTCTCTTGTGTCAATTGATGAAGATCAATCAACTTCTGATAAGCCACTGCTTCTTCAATCGAAGTAAGGCCTTCACGCTGCAGATTCTCGATTAACGCAATGGAGGCAGCTTGTGAATCGTTGAACTCCCGAACAATGGCCGGAATCGTGTCCAGACCCAGCTTCTTAACCGCACGCCAGCGGCGTTCCCCTGCAATGATCTCATACATGCCATTTCGGACACGAACGACAATAGGTTGAATGACTCCATGGGTTTTAATTGTCTGAAGTAATTCATCAATCTTCTCGTCATCAAAAATCGTCCGTGGCTGGTATGGGCTGCTGACAACCTCGTTTACCGGGATTTGTTTCACTTCATCCCCTTGGTTCCGCTCTGCCGCTAAGCCAAACAATCTCGAAAATTGTTCTTTCATTCCGTATATTACCACCTAATTTCATGATAGCACGGATAAGCCTCCGAATATCCCGGAATCGGTTATACGATTGGATAACCACAACATGGAGTCATACACGGATTGTACCACCATCCATTGGCGCTAGAATCCACTGTGGTGCCAGGCATTTCCCTGCAAAAACAGATTTCATGCTGATCGGAGAAAGACGCATGTGGTGATCATTGCCGTATTTCTCTGATCAAACCGCTGCATGAAGCGGTTGCTTCTTGAGAGATATAACAGGAGGTTTTATCATGATGCTTACGATCAATCGATATCTCACAAGTGGTATATATGTTTTTCTATTTCGCTTAAGGCCATGATCCCATGGGATGGCATGGTACCTTCCAAAAAACAGCAGCCACAACGATCAAAGTTGTTGACTGCACGAAGCAAGGATGGAAAAGTGACCAAACCAGGATTTATACTCTTTCATCCTATTAAAGAACGGGCAAACCGGCCCTTCTGTCCAAATGGATACTACGATTCTATTCTACCACTTTTTGTCCTATAACTCTATTCTCCAATATCACCTTTTTTCCTTCATTTCTCGTTTGCTTTATACATGATTTGTGCACAGTTCCAAAGTTTTGGCGTCGAAATCATGTTATTGAGCCACATCATCTACCCAGCAGCCTTTCTTGTGATTCTAGATTCAGAATAATTGTAGGATTTGCCAATGGATTAAATCTGTTGAACAACCATTATCATCAAAGTCTAAGTAGAACGAATCTATATTAGTAGTAGATTCACTCGATTGATGCACATCATGGTTCACTGCTCCCTGCAAGTTCCCCTGTCCAGTGCATGAATACGATGGATAGTTGCTGACAAACTTTTTTTGAGATTTCCATCTTCATTATTCAAATTAAATAACATAGTTGATGTTAAAATTAATTTGTCAAAGAGCTTAATGCTTCCATATAGATGCCTAGCTTATAACTCACAGCAAACTTCAAATGTTTCACGTGAAACATTTGAAGTTTATCAGATACATTCACAGCGTGGATGTCCATTCTTATTTAAAAGCTCAGCTTTAATCACCCTGCTCCCTTTAGAGGTAACCTCCGTTCCACTTGATAAAAAAACGCAAAAAGTGAGAGTGCCATCGAGTCGTAAAAAGCTTCTTATGAGATCCTTAAGGGCTTCCTCTCAGTCGGTAATCTGAGATGTATGTTTTCTTGTTTCACCTCTCTAATTAATATAATGACAAACAACAAATCAATTTCTATATATTTCATATGTAAATAAAACTAATATTAACGACCTCCCTTCCCTCTCAAGGCAAATCTACAAAAACAATAAAAAAGAGAAGGACTCCATAGAGTCCTTCTCTTGAATGGTTTGCATGTCTTCTAGCAAAGGTTGTCTCTGCAAGGGAGACCGGCGTGATTGACAGTATCTAGATCGATGGCAAAATGCTTATACGATCGGCGTTTTACTGGCCGTACCCGCCTTACGGGGGTACTTGGAAGGCGTAGCTCCCTTTTTATCGATCACCACGATATGCCGGCCTGATTCCTCTACGGGTAAGGAGAATGAGTGAACCTTGTTCAAAGCCCCTCTCAGCTCTTTCAAGCTGCGAGCAGCCTCGTTCACCTCTTCCGTAGGGTCACTGCCCTTCATCGCTGCGAATCGCCCCCCTACCTTCGTGAAAGGTAGGCAGAACTCGTTCAACACAGCCATGCGAGCAACAGCTCTTGCTGTGACCAAATCGAACCCGTCACGGTACCCCTGCTTGCGAGCAACCTCTTCCGCACGCCCGTGAATCAGTTCAACCCCCGTCAGGCCAATCGTATCCACGACATGCTTCAGAAAGTTAATCCGTTTGTTAAGTGAATCCACAATCGTCAGATGCACATGCGGGAAACATATTTTCAGAGGAATACCCGGGAAGCCAGCACCTGATCCGATATCCGCCAGATTGCCGATTTGGGTCATATCCACATAAAAGGCGAGCGTAATCGAGTCGTAAAAATGCTTCGTATAGACTTGCTCCCGTTCCGTAATTCCAGTTAAATTCATTCTCTCGTTCCACTCCACCAGTATTTCGTAATACATCTCGAACTGCTGGAGCTGTTTCTCATCAATCGTGATCCCGTGCTCTCCGAGCCGGTCAACAAAAGCCTTCTGAATGTCGTCCATTCCTTATCCTTTCGCTGCGGTTACCCGGTTATAATGCTCCAGGTAAACGAGAAGTATCGAAATATCCGCCGGTGTTACGCCGGCAATGCGCGATGCCTGGCCAATGGAGATCGGACGGATCTTGTTCAGCTTCTGCCGAGCTTCCATGGCCAGTCCGTTGATCTCGTCATAAACGATATCCTCCGGAATGCGTTTCTTCTCCATCTTCTGCAGCTTTTCCACATGTCCCAGCTGTTTCTCAATATAACCCGCATATTTGATTTGAATTTCCACTTGCTCTTTCATTTCCTCATCCAGCTCGTATGGAGATGGGGAGAGCGACTCAATCATCGCAAACGTAATTTCCGGACGGCGCAGAATCGTCAGCATATTGCTTCCGTCCACAATGGGTGCTGATCCGGCTGCTTCCAGCATCGCATTTACGTCAACCGGCTTCACCTTCGTTTGGCGAAGACGCTCGATCTCCTGCTCAACGAGCTGCTTCTTCAGCACGAATTTGGCATAACGCTCTTCCGAGATCAGTCCGATATCATGGCCGATTTCGGTAAGACGCAGATCGGCATTATCATGGCGAAGCAGCAGACGGTATTCTGCACGGGAGGTGAGCAAACGATAAGGCTCATTTGTCCCTTTGGTCACCAGGTCATCAATCAGCACTCCAATATAACCCTGGGAGCGATCCAATATAACAGGCTCTTTGCCCTGCACTTTACGTGCCGCATTGATACCCGCCATAATGCCTTGACCTGCTGCCTCTTCATATCCCGAGGTTCCATTGATCTGTCCAGCCGTGAACAGACCCGGCAGTTTTTTCGTTTCCAGAGACGGCCACAGCTGCGTTGGCACCATCGCATCATACTCGATAGCATACCCGTTACGCATCATTTCTACCTTCTCCATTCCGGGAATGGAGCGAAGAACCGCAAGCTGAACATCCTCAGGCATGCTGGTGGATAGCCCTTGCACGTAGTATTCTTTCGTATTTTTACCTTCAGGCTCAAGGAAAATCTGATGCTTCGGCTTGTCGGCAAAACGAACGATTTTGTCTTCGATAGACGGGCAGTAACGTGGTCCAGTACCTTCAATAACACCAGAGAACATCGGTGCGCGGTGAAGGTTGTCATTGATAATCTGGTGCGTATCCACCGACGTATACGTCAACCAGCAAGGAAGCTGCTCATTGTCGGAGGATTTTGTTTCATAAGAGAAGAACTTAGGCTTCTCATCCCCAGGCTGAATTTCGGTCTTGGAGAAATCAATCGTATCCTTATGCACCCGCGGTGGTGTACCTGTCTTGAATCGAACAAGGTCGAAGCCAAGCTCGCGCAGGTTATGCGCAAGTTTTACGGACGGCTGTTGATTGTTCGGACCGCTCTCATACATCAATTCACCCATAATGACTTTACCGCGCAAATACGTACCGGTTGTCAGCACAACCGCTTTCGCACGATATTCCGTACCCGTCTGCGTCACGATCCCCACGCATACGCCATCTTCTACGATGAGCTGATCCACCATACCCTGACGAAGGGTAAGCTTCTCTTCCTTCTCCATCGTCTCTTTCATGGTATGCTGATAAGAAAACTTATCCGCTTGAGCACGCAGCGCGTGGACAGCCGGACCTTTACCTGTATTCAACATTCTCATTTGAATGAAGGTTTTATCGATATTGCGTCCCATTTCTCCGCCCAGTGCGTCGATTTCGCGAACGACATGGCCTTTTGCAGGTCCTCCAATGGACGGGTTACATGGCATAAAAGCAACCATATCCAGGTTAATTGTAACCATCAACGTTTCAGCACCCATTCGTGCAGATGCAAGTGCAGCCTCACAGCCGGCATGTCCTGCACCGACTACAATCACGTCATAAGTGCCACCCATATAACTCATAGCTCACCCTCCTGTTCTAATTGTGTTATATACGTAATCAAAGGGATTCCACCTCGGATTTCCCTGAAAATGTTGAGCTGTTCCTACTATATATAGTAAGGCTTGAAGCTTATTTACCCAAGCAAAACTGTGAAAAAATCTGATCAATGAGCGAATCGCCAACCGCTTCACCCAATATCTCACTTAACTGCTCCCAGGCCATTCTCACATCGATTTGGATCATATCGATCGGAATGAGCTGTTCAGCCGCATCATAAGCATCCTGCAGCGACTGCTTGGATTTCTTCAGCAAAGCAATATGTCGCACATTGCTCACATACGTCAGATCTCCGCCTTCAATCTGGCCGCTGAAGAACAAGTTGGATATGGCCTCTTCCAGACGGTCAATACCCTCTTGCGCCTTCACCGACATCGGAACAATCAATTCATCGGGATAGTATCGATGGAGAATGTCCAGATCGAGATTAGACGGTAAGTCCATTTTATTCATAATGATAATACATTGTCTACCGCGTATTTGTTCCATCAATTCCAATTCGTCCTGATGCAGCGGTTCATTGGCATTCAGCACGAGCAGAATGAGATCCGCTTCGTTAACCGCATGCTTGGATCGTTCAACGCCGATCTGCTCGACCACATCCATCGTTTCTCGGATACCCGCGGTATCAAGCAGCTTCAACGGAATGTTGTTAATGGTGACAAATTCCTCAATCACATCGCGAGTCGTACCGGGTATATCCGTGACAATCGCGCGATTATCCTGGGCCAGCGTGTTCAGAAGCGAAGATTTGCCCACATTGGGGCGACCGATAATAGCTGTCGTAATCCCTTCACGCAGGATTTTCCCTTCTTGCGCGGTCTTCAGCAGCTTATCAATTTCACCCATGACCAGCTGGCTTTTCTCTTTAATGAACTCTGAAGTAAGCGACTCCACATCATGCTCAGGGTAATCGATATTCACTTCGATATGGGCCAGCGTTTCGACCAGGGTATGCCGCAGCTCGTTGATCTTACGGGATAACGTTCCTTCGACCTGCTTGAGCGCAACGGAGAAGGCGCGATCGGATTTCGAGCGAATCAGGTCCATAACGGCTTCCGCCTGGGACAGATCGATCCGGCCGTTTAAGAAAGCCCGCTTCGTAAATTCACCGGGTTCCGCCAAACGGATGTTTAATTGAAGCAACAGATCCATGACGCGTTTTACGGAGATGACCCCGCCATGCGCGCTGATCTCGACGACATCCTCGGTCGTGAATGATCGTGGAGCACGCATCACAGTTACAAGGACCTCTTCGAGGTTTTCTCCCGTTTTTGGATCCACAATATGACCGTAATGAACGGTATGGGAATCCACTTGTGTTAACTTGTTTTTACTTTTGAATATACGCTCCACTTCCGGAACGGAGTCCGGACCGCTGACGCGAATAATCGCAATGCCGCCTTCACCGACAGCTGTTGAAATAGCTGCAATCGTATCACTAAACATCGCTTCCTTCACCTCTTTCTTTGTAAAAAACATCGGAATTACAGCCATACCATGTACAATCCGGCTTCTTCATCTATCAACTTGAAAGGAAAACCTCCAACGGGATCTTCCTCTATAGGTCTCTTTAAAAAACAATGACTCCCTCTTGAAGCTTAAGGAGTCATTGTTTATATATACTCTTCAACTCATTTAGGACGACTTGGGTGTAATGACAACCCGCCGGTTCGGCTCTTCGCCCTTGCTGTACGTCTTCACGGCTCCATGCGACTGGAGTTTAGCGTGAATCACCTTCCGTTCAGCAGCAGGCATAGGCTCAAGCACAATCTCTTTACGGGTCTTCAGTACCCGTCCCGCTAACCGATCCGCCAGATCCTCCAGCGTTTTCTTGCGACGGTCTCGGAAGTTCTCCGCATCCAGTACGATGCGAAGATAGCTGTTGGAATAACGGTTAGCTACGATATTTGCCAGATACTGAAGGGCATCCAGAGTCTGACCTCTACGCCCGATCATCAATCCGAGTCCGGCGCCAGAAATTTGAAGCGTGGTAAAGTCTTTCCCCTTCTCAATCTCAACCGAAATATCTAGCCCCATGGCTTGTCCGGTATCCATAAGAAAGGTGATGGCTTCCTGATAAGGATCCTTGCCTTCAAACGAAGCTGTGGCAGGGTTCTCTATATCACTGCTGACAGCAGGAGGTTCCTGCGCCATAACAGAGGTATTAGAGACCTGAACCACTTTGGCCGGAACGGCTTGCGCGTTTGTAGGAGGTACTTCCTTCACAGATGAATCGCCGCCGGCACCGTCAGGCAGGAGCGTTAGTTCGACTTTCGCTTCCTTGACCCCAAACAGGCCCAGGAATCCTCTTGATGGCTGACTCAATACTTGAACCGATACACGGTCTTGACTTACACCCCATCGGGCCAGCCCTTGTGCGACAGCATCTTCAATGGTTTTTCCTGTTGCGACGATTTTAGTCATCTCGACTTCTTGGCTCCCTTCGAACCTTTTTTCCCGCCTTTGCTGCCACTCTTTTTCCCGCCCTTGTTACCGCTCTTACTCTTCTGACCGTCGGTTGCGCTGGCAACACTTGCCACGACAGCAGCCTTGTCATTGTTGCGGTACAAGAAGTAATTCTGCACGATGGTGTAGAGGTTACTGTAGAACCAGTACAACGGAAGTGCTGAAGGGAACTGGAAGGACATTACAAAGATCAGAATCGGATAAACGAACAGCATGAACTGCATCATCCCCATTTGTGGAGACGGGTTCATCTTCATCATCATTTTCGTTTGGAAATAAGTCGTTGCAGCGGCAAGCACCGGCAAAATAAACAGCTTGTCCGGTTGACCTAATTGCAGCCACAGGAATTCGTGATCACGAAGGAGATTGTTATAGTAAATCGAATGATAGAGTGCGATAAATATCGGCATTTGTACGATCAGCGGCAAACATCCCGCCATCGGATTAACCTTATTCTCCTGGAAGAGCTTCATCGTTTCCATTTGAACTTTTTCAGGTTGATCTTTATATTTCTCGCGAATTTTCTGAATTTCAGGCTGAATGGCCTGCATTGCCTTCGAGCTTCTGACCTGTTTCAGAGTCAGCGGTAAAATCAAGGTACGGACGATAAGCACCATCACGAGTACGGACAATCCGTATTCACCGTTAAACCATGTAGCAAACGTATCAAGTGCCCATGTAAAGTAATAAACAACGTTGCTCTGCCAAAAGCCTCCATTTTTCAAGTCTTCAATGGTACGCGTTTGGTCAGCTCCAGGCGCACAACCTGATATAACGGCCACTGCAAGTATTACAGCGGTGAGGAGGAACCATTTTCCTCGTCTTGTCTTCATGAACGACACTTCAAAACCCCTCTCTTCGCCATTCCATTCCACGGTAAATCATAACATATTTATATGGACAAATAAACACATGGTTCAGCCCCTCTTCGCTTTCAGAAGGGACGATTTCCTCAATACATGAAGCACGCTTTTCTCCAGCTCCTGATAAGACTTATCGAGGGCTCCCTTTCGAACGATAAAAATCAGGTCGATATGCTCGATAATCTGATGCTGATGGTGCCTGACAATCTCTTTAACCAGCCGTCTCATCCGGTTGCGGACAACCGCATTGCCGATCTTTTTGCTGCATGAAACGCCAACGCGAAACTGCTCTACCTCTTTTTTGCGTGACCAGTATACAACAAATTGATGATTGGCGAAGGACTTTCCGTGTCGATATACCCGGCTGAAATCAGCGCGGTTCCGTAAACGAAGTTTTCTATGCACAAGTTTCTCCCGCCCTGCCGTTAATCAAGTTCAATAATCTTAAGCCTCTTTGGCATCTCTTCTATTATAATAGTATAGTCATGCCAAAACCGCGATAAACACTCCAATTGGAATACTTTAAGCCTACTTTAGCTTATATTCTGCCGGTTTCATAAGGAAACTCCTCACACTGCAGGAGATATTACGAAAAAAAGACCACCTCGGTGGTCTTCGTGGCACAATATTACGCGCTCAGTACTTTTCTGCCTTTTTGACGGCGGTTAGCCAATACTTTGCGTCCGTTCTTCGTGCTCATTCTTTTACGGAAGCCATGTACCTTTTTACGTTTGCTTACATTCGGTTTGAAAGTCGGTCTCATGAATTAATGCACCCCCTTACAGGAATATGTCTTACCCATATTTTAAGATCATAACGTCAATCGACGCACTTTCACGGAAGAATAGACCGCGATTTGTTGAACCGACGTCTATGGACGTATCTCTTGTAAACAGACCGCTAAATGGTAGCGGATAATGTTCTCATCTTCACAGAAAATGCCTTTATACATTTAATCACGTTCAGGCCCAAAAGTCAAACCTTACTTGACCTCGGCAAGCACTTAAGTTTTCCACAAGTAGTCATTATTGCTAGTTTTGAATTATCCACATGGGGATAACCTATTTTAAACATTGTGGATGTCATTTTTCGATCCATGTAAGTCCTTTCATCGCTCGCATGCCCCCTTATTTACACAAGAGGTATAAAGGAGTAGTATAAATAATTGAATTTAAGTTGTATACAAGTATACACCTAAGAAGGAGCTGCATTGTTTTATGAAAATAGGCATGATCGGTCTGGGGAAAATGGGCCTCAATCTGGTTCAGAATCTGATTCATCATCAGCATCAGGTCGTAGCTTACGACTTAAATACGGAATTGGTCGATCAAGCTGCCCAATGCGGTGCCGAAGCCGCAGCATCAACTGAATTGCTCGTTGCGAAACTGGATAAACCCCGCATCGTATGGATGATGGTGCCTGCCGGAAATATTGTGGATTCCGTCATTGATTCTCTCACTCCGCTCCTCGAGTCCGGTGATATTCTGATTGACGGCGGCAACTCGCATTATAAAGATTCCAAATCCCGTGCAGCACGTCTAGCAGACCAAGGCATACATTATTTTGATGCCGGCACTTCCGGAGGCATGGAAGGCGCACATCATGGTGGCTGCTTTATGATTGGGGGCAATCGCGACATATTCACCAGCATTGAGCCCCTGTTTAAGGATATGGCTGTCGAGAACGGTTACTTGTATGCCGGTGAAAGCGGCAGCGGCCATTTTCTGAAGATGGTCCATAACGGAATCGAATACGGTATGATGCAATCCATTGCGGAAGGCTTTGAAGTATTGGAAAAAAGCGCATTCGACTTCAACTATGAGGATGTCGCCCGGGTATGGTCCAATGGATCCGTCATTCGCAGCTGGCTCATGGAGCTGACGCAAAACGCATTTTCCAAGGATCCGAAGCTGGATGGCATCAAAGGCGTGATGAAATCGTCCGGCGAAGGAAAGTGGACCGTAGAAACGGCGCTTGAGGTACAAGCCAGCGCACCGGTTATCGCCATGTCGCTGTTTATGCGCTATCGTTCCCTTGACCAAGATACGTTCCACGGCAAAGTCGTTGCAGCGCTGCGTAATGAATTCGGCGGCCATGCGGTTGAGAAGTCGGAATAACGTTGATTCTCTTCTATAACCTGCTGCTTCTTAAGGGCATCATGTCATAGCCTCATCATGGTCCCTTCTCCTTTCGATGTGGTATCATTACCACTAGAGAAAATTAGAATCAGTACGGATTGGAGAATTATGCTATGAAATTTCCCTCAACATGGCTTCAGGGGGCCTCTCTAGGAGAGGCCATCGCCAGTGAACTGAGATTGCAGATTATTAGCGGCATCATCAAGCGCGGAGAAATCCTGTCGGAGAATCGGATTGCAGGTGAATTCGGCACCAGCCGATCTCCTGTGCGGGAAGCAATGAAAACGCTGTCCAGCGAAGGATTGATCCAATTGGAGCGCATGGGCGCCGTTGTCATGGGCTTATCGCTTAAAGAAGTAGAGGAATTATACGATGTTCGTTTCCTTATCGAGAGCTTTGTTCAAGGCCAGGTGTTTGCGAATCCCCAGCCGGAATTAATCCAGCATTTAAAACAAATCGTCGATCGGATGGAGCTTGCAGCCAAACATCAGGACCCGGTTGAATTCTCCTATCAGGATTTGGCTTTTCATGAACGGATCATTACGGAAGCGAACCATAAACGGATTCTTCATCTGTGGAAGAGCATTCGCCCTATCGTAATCACAGTCATGTTAATTACGACCCGTCAGGTGTTTGGTGGCGGAGGCACCAAGATTCGGTATGTCATGGACAAGCATCTTCAGCTAATTGCAGAGATGGAATCCCTGGATCCGGCACGGATCCAAACGGCGGTTCAGCATTACTTCGATGATTCCCGTCAGACGCTTCATCTTAGTTTTCCGGAGGGTTAGCCTTAATCCTCCCTTCCTCCGTCTTACGAAACACTGTGCACGCTCTAAGTTGTCGACAAGTATACAATAGAATTCGCCTATGTTTTGGGTATACTACCGCAGAACAGCTCGATATTAACCATTTCCCAATTCAAAATGGGTAATCTATAGGAGGAAGCAAGATATGAATTCACTATTCGGTCTCAGTCATAATGCTACCTTAATGATCTGGACACTGCTGACGATCGTCTTCCTGATCGTGCTGATTTCCAAATATAAATGGAATCCTTTCGTAACTTTATTGATCTCCGCACTGATTCTTGGTCTATTGACGGGCATGCAGCCTGCGGATGTGATTACTTCGATAACCGGCGGTCTTGGCGGAACGCTAGGAACGATTGCAATCGTTATCGCCCTAGGGACCATGCTTGGAAAAATGATGGCCGAATCCGGCGGCGCTGAACAAATCGCCACCACCCTCGTGGACCGCTTCGGCGAGAAGCGCGTACACTGGGCCATGATGATTGTCGGCTTTATTGTCGGCATTCCCGTATTTTTCGAGGTTGGGGTCATCCTGTTGATTCCCATTGTCTTCACAGTTGCACGCAAAACGAAAATGTCCCTGCTGCACATCGGCATTCCGATTTTGGCCGGATTGTCCACCGTTCACGGTTTGGTACCACCGCATCCTGCTCCAATGATTGCTATTGAAGCATATGATGCCGACCTTGGCATGACGATTCTCTACTCGTTCCTGGTCGGGATCCCGGCAGCGATTCTGGCTGGCCCGGTGTTCGGCAAATTCATCGGCAAACGGATCCGTACTGAACCGCCCGAGGAGCTTGCTGAGCAGTTTTCGAGCAAAGCGGAGCGCGGTTTGCCCGGCTTTGGTATCACGTTGTTTACCATTTTGCTGCCGGTCATTCTGATGCTTATCGGTTCCGCAGCTGATATTATCGATCCGGAATCTACCAGCTTCATTTCCGTGTTCTGCAAATTTATCGGCCATGAAATCATTGCGTTGCTCATTGCTGCGGTCTTCTCCTTCTTCTCGCTTGGATTCGCCCGCGGCTTTAACAAACACGATCTGTCCCGTTTCACCAGCGAATGTCTCGCTCCAATTGCTACGATCATTCTGATCATCGGCGCAGGCGGCGCTTTCAAGCAGGTTCTGATCAACAGCGGCGTCGGCAATGCCATCGCCGAAATTGCAACCGGTGCAAATATCAACGTGATCCTGTTTGCATGGCTTGTCGCGGCACTCATTCGGATCGCAACAGGTTCTGCAACCGTAGCCATGACAACCGCCGCAGGAATCGTTGCTCCTGTGCTCGCGATGACCCCCGGGGCCAACGTTGAGCTAGTGGTGCTCGCTACCGGAGCAGGCTCCATCGTACTGTCCCACGTGAACGATGCCGGCTTCTGGATGGTAAAAGAATTCTTTAACATGACGGTAGCCCAGACGCTGAAGTCCTGGACCGTGATGGAGACGATCCTGTCCCTGACCGGACTCGTGTTGGCTCTCGTTCTCAATGTAATTGTATAATGTAGCAATAAGACACATGGGGGCTCCTTGGAATGCTGATATGTTAAGCAGCGAACCGGGTGCCCTTACGTAGAAAGAAGGTATGTCTCATGAGTACTCAGAACTATATGATCGGTGTCGATATCGGAACAACCAGCACCAAGGCCGTCCTTTTCAAAGAGAATGGTGAGGTTGTAGCCAAAGCCGGCGGTGAATATCCGTTGCTCACCCCTACTCCGTCTACGGCGGAGCAAGATCCGGAGCAAATTTTTCAGACCGTCATTTCCTCTGTTCAAGGGATCATGACACAGAGCGGGATAGATCCTGCTCAAGTTCTATTCGTTTCTTTCAGCGCGGCCATGCACAGCGTCATCGCCGTAGATAGCCAAGGCACTCCGTTGACTCGCTGCATTACATGGGCAGACAACCGCAGTGCAGCCTGGTCCGCGAAGCTCAAAAAAGAACTCGGCGGCATGGAGCTGTACCTTAGAACCGGAACTCCGATCCATCCGATGTCACCTGTGACCAAGCTGATGTGGATGCGCCATGAGCTGCCCTCCCTCTTTAACCAAGCAGCTAAATTCATTTCGATTAAAGAATATGTTTATTTCAAACTATTCGGCCAATATATTGTAGACCACTCCATTGCCTCCAGTACCGGGATGATGAACCTTGAGGAACTGGCATGGGATCAGCAGGCGCTGGAGCTCGCTGGCATCACGGAGGACCATTTATCTACGATAGTACCAACTACGCATATCATGGAAGGCCTGAAAAGCGAGTATGCCGCAGCCATGGGGCTCTCCACTTCCACACCTTTCGTGCTTGGAGCTGCCGACGGTGTCCTGTCGAATCTCGGCGTGAAGCTACGCATTGACGGAGAAGCACTGGGTAATCGGCGGCGCGGTTAACAACGGCGGCATGATTTTCCGCTGGGTTCGCGATGAATTTGCCGCCTCCGAGGTCGAAACCGCCAAGCGGCTCGGCATCAATTCTTATGATGTACTGACCAAAATCGCGGACCGTATTCCGCCAGGCTCGAACGGACTGCTATTCCACCCGTACCTAACCGGAGAACGCGCACCGTTATGGGATCCGAATGCCCGTGGATCGTTCTTTGGCTTAACCCTGAATCATAAAAAAGAGCATATGATCCGCTCCGTGCTGGAGGGCGTGATCTTTAATATGTATACCGTTCTGCTGGCGATGGAGGAACAAATCGGCCGACCGGCCAAAATTCACGCCACCGGCGGTTTCGCCCGTTCACCGATCTGGCGGCAGATGATGGCGGATATTTTTGACCAGCAGGTGATCGTGCCGGAGAGCTACGAGAGCTCTTGTCTTGGCGCCGTAGTCCTCGGTCTGTACGCTACAGGAAGAGCGGATTCACTCGACATTGTAGAGACGATGGTCGGCGGTACGCATGAACACCAGCCTGTGAAGGAAAGTTCTGATGTTTATAAGGCTCTGCTGCCGATCTTTATCCGCATTTCGCGGAAGCTGGAAGAAGATTATGAAGCCATTACCGAGTTCCAGCGCCGATTCGAGCAGTCGTAAAATTACTATAGAAGGAAAACCTCGATTCGACGAATATTCTTAGAAGAAGACAGACCTCGTGAAGATATTGTTTTTCTTGCGATATCAGGTAGATCATGCTTCAAAGTTGATACTTTCTAAAATCTATTAAAAAACCCCGTTTTCGATGGAGCCGATCCATGGCGAAAACGGGCTTTTTTTGTCATAATGCCTGAGAAAAAAATATCCACAGTGAGAATCCATACCGAAAATTCCCGCTGCCTTACGCATAAAAAAGTAGAAATCGCTGGGCTCCGGATTATCAATCATCAGGTTCGAGGGAGACATATGAAACATAAAGCGTTGAAAAGCCTCATAACGGAAACCGCACCAGGCATAGATCAGCATCACGAGCGCCAATACGAAGAAACCTACTTTAGTCCCTCCATATGAAACACTTTCTTCGAATAATAGCCCTGGGCCCACACGATAATAAGAACCAATGTGGCGGTCAGAGCGAGTAGTACCCCTATTCTTCTCCAATTCATCGACTTCCCTTCCGTCCGCATCCGTGGCTCCCCCGTTCCGAAAAAAAGTCCTCAATTGGGAATCTATCGATTCCAATTGAAGACTATCCACAGCCATTTTTCACCTTTGGTTGATTTATTGGCTGCTAGAACATTCAACCATAAGTTATGAACAGATGGTGGGAGAAGAAAATTCTGCTTGCGAATCGGACAACCTGTGAATAATTTTTTGCGCTTTGAGGCCAATGATGTCGAAGGCTAAACAAATTATAAACAATATATAGTGGTGTGAATAAAAATTATGCACAACGTATTGAATTTGTGGATAAATTAGCGACATACATTGAAAATAAGGCCTTCTTTTGCTATGATGATATTACTTTTGGTTGTGAATATGTGAATGAAGCTATAATATTATCAACAGGCTGTGGATAAAGTTGTGAACAATTTCAATTTATCCATATTTTTTTGTTTCCACAGGAGTTAGTTCTGGGGATAATTAGACATCATTCATTTTCTTTCGACAATTCCACACATGGCTCTAGCCACATTTGGAAGATTTAAAGGAGTGACAGTTTTGGAAAGCCATACTTCCGAATTATGGCAAGAAATATTATCGATCATACAAACCAAGCTGAGTAAACCGAGTTTTGACACTTGGTTTAAAGCTACCAAGGCATTGACCATTACCGATCACTCCGTCGTCATTTCCGCACCGACAACGTTTGCTGTGGAATGGCTGGAGAGCCGATACACCAAGCTGGTTAGTGCAACCGTATTGGAGGTGGTGGGCAAGCAGGTGGATGTCCGCTTCGTCATTGAGGAGGCCAAAGGACACGAACCTGTGCCGCAGCAGATCTCGCCGCCGCTTGAAATATCCGGGGAAGAAATTCAGTCTCATATGCTGAATCCGAAGTATACGTTTGATACCTTTGTCATCGGTTCAGGCAACCGGTTCGCCCATGCTGCCTCGCTCGCTGTTGCCGAAGCTCCGGCTAAGGCGTATAACCCATTGTTCCTATATGGTGGAGTTGGACTTGGAAAAACCCACTTAATGCATGCCATCGGCCACTATATTTTGGAGCACAATCCCAGCAGCAGAGTCGTGTATATTTCCTCCGAGAAATTCACCAACGAGTTCATCAACTCCATTCGGGACAACCGCGCTGAAAGCTTCCGCAACAAGTACCGCAACGTCGATATTCTGCTCATTGACGATATTCAGTTCTTGGCAGGCAAGGAATCGACGCAGGAGGAATTTTTCCATACGTTTAACGCCCTGCACGAAGAGCGGAAGCAGATTATCATATCCAGTGACCGTCCGCCCAAGGAGATTCCGACGCTGGAAGAACGGCTCCGTTCCCGGTTCGAATGGGGATTGATCACCGATATTCAACCGCCGGATCTGGAGACGCGGATTGCCATTCTCCGCAAGAAAGCGAAGGCCGAGAATCTGGATATTCCGAACGAAGCCATGATGTATATCGCCAATCAGATCGATACGAACATTCGTGAACTCGAAGGTGCCTTGATCCGTGTCGTTGCCTATTCCTCCCTGACCAATCAGGACGTAACAACGCATTTGGCAGCCGAAGCCCTGAAGGATATCATCCCGTCCAGCCGGCCGCGAATGATTACGATTCAGGACATCCAGCAGAAGGTCGGCGAGTATTACAACCTCAGGCTGGAAGACTTCAAAGCCCGCAAGCGAACCAAAGCCGTCGCATTTCCGCGGCAAATTGCCATGTACCTGTCCCGCGAATTAACCGACTATTCCCTTCCCAAGATCGGAGAAGCATTCGGAGGCCGGGATCATACCACTGTCATCCATGCCCATGAGAAGATTACCCAATCTCTGAAAAACGACCAGGAGCTGTTTAAAGTGGTCAATAATATTACGGAGAAAATCAAAAATCCAACCTGAACAAGTTCAAAGCCTATGCACAATCTATACACATGTGGATAGGCTTAATTTTATGCCTTTTCTGGGGCTTATCCACATATTCAGTGCCCCTATTACTATTACTAATAATAATTAATAAATAATTTAACCATAAAGAGGGGGATCCTCTTGGCATTCGCCAAGGTGAAAAAACCCCTCTCATTTTTCCGTAAGGAGTGAAATTGATGAAAATCAGCATATTAAAAAATGTATTAAACGAATCCATTCAACACGTATCCAAGGCGATTTCCAGCCGAACTACGATTCCGATCCTCAGCGGCATTAAACTGGATGTCACCTATTCGGGTGTCACACTAACTGCTAGCGATACTGATATTTCCATTCAATCGTTTATTCCTTCGGAAGATGAGAAGCACACCATCGTCCAGGTAGAGCAGCCTGGTAGCGTTGTGCTGCCGGCCAAATTTTTTGTTGAAATCATCAAGAAACTCCCTTCCCAAGAAATCCAGATGGAGGTAAAAGAGAACTTCCATACCTTTATTTCTTCGGGAGCTACGGAAATACAGATGGTGGGCTTGGACCCCGAAGAATTCCCGGTACTGCCTAACATTGAAGACAGCCAAACCGTTTCTTTGCCTGGAGATCTGCTGAAAAACATGATCAAGCAAACGGTATTCTCCATTTCCACCCATGAAACAACGCCTATTTTGACCGGGGTATTATGGAGTCTGAACGATAATGAATTGAAATTTACCGCAACAGACCGTCACAGATTGGCAACTCGCTCTGCACAGCTGGACAATGCACAGGACATTTCGTTCAACAATGTCGTCATTGCGGGTAAAACGCTGAATGAGCTGAGCAAAATTATTCCGGACCAAAATACGCTGGTGGATATCGTTGTGGCCGATAATCAGGTATTATTTAAAATTGACCGTGTTCTGTTCTATTCCCGTATACTGGACGGCATTTATCCCGATACTTCTAGAATTATTCCAACATCGCATAAAACAGAACTCGTTTTGGACACAAAAAAATTAAGCGAATCGATCGACCGCGCCTACCTGCTCTCCAAAGAGGAGAAAACGAACATTGTTCTCCTGCAAACGATGGAACAAGGCGGCATTGAGATCTCTTCCAGCTCCTCCGAGCTTGGTAAAGTGCGTGAAGAATTGGATCTGATCGATTTCAAAGGGGAGCCGCTGCGCATCTCGTTTAACTCCAAATACATGCTGGACGTGCTAAAGGTGGTTGAAAGCGAACAGCTGATGATCGCTTTCATGGGGGTTATGAGCCCGATCATTCTTAAACCGCTCGACGACAGCAAGAGCCAATATATTATTCTGCCGTACCGTACGGCCAATTAAAGTTATCCCCATGTTGATAGGGATGAAAGGACGAGGTCATGAAACAAATATTTATCCACAGTGAATACATCAAGCTGGATCAGTTCTTGAAGCTTTCAGATTGCGTATCCACAGGTGGGATGGCGAAGGCGCTGCTTGCGGAAGGAGCGGTTCTGGTCAACGACGAGAAGGAAGAGCGGCGCGGACGCAAACTGGTTCCCGGCGACATCGTCAAAGTAGAGGATTGCGGGACGTTTCAGGTGGCAGCACAATAGACAGCCTCCCGCAGCCGCTTTGGCGCTAAGCGCGGAAGACGAGGGAGAGGATAAGCTTGTTTGTCAAAAATGTCAGCCTGCAGCATTATCGAAATTACGAGAAGCTGCAGCTTGAGGCGTTTGGCGATGTCAATTTGATCATCGGACGCAATGCCCAAGGAAAGACGAATTTGATGGAGGCGCTCTTCGTGCTTGCTTTAACGAAGAGCCATCGTACCTCCAAGGATCGCGAATTGATTGGATTCGAGCAGTCCAGTGCGCATATATCAGCCGAGATTGATCGCAAGTACGGCCCTTTGAGGCTGGAACTGAGTTTGTCTCAGCAGGGGAAGAAGGCAAAAATCAACGGACTCGAGCAGCGGAAGCTTAGCGATTTCATCGGCTCGCTCAATGTCGTGATGTTTGCGCCCGAGGATCTGGAGATTGTCAAAGGCACGCCGGGGGTTCGCCGCCGGTTTCTTGACATGGAGATCGGGCAGGTCGCGCCAAGCTATCTGTTTCACCTGCAGCAATACCAGAAGGTGCTTGTGCAGCGCAACAATCTGCTGAAGCAATTATGGGGGAAGGGCAGCGCCGAACAAGCGATGCTGGACATTTGGAACAACCAATTGGCAGAACATGGTGTTAAAATCGTCAAGAAGAGGAAACAATTTATAAAAAAGCTGCAAAAGTGGGCTGAGACCATTCATCAGGGAATCACAAACGGTCTGGAAGAGCTCTCTTTACACTACCTTCCGTCCTTTGCTGACGCGGAGGAAGAAGATGAAGCTGTCTTATTTGAGACATTTATGATAAAATTATCACAAATGAAAGAGCAAGAAATACGGCGTGGTATGACATTGGCAGGTCCTCATCGAGATGATCTGGCTTTTTATATTAATGGCAAAGAAGTCCAAACGTATGGATCTCAAGGTCAGCAGCGGACGACGGCGCTATCTTTGAAACTGGCTGAAATCGAGCTGATACAGGAAGAGATCGGTGAATATCCGGTGCTGCTTCTGGATGATGTGCTTTCTGAATTGGATCCGTACCGGCAGACACAATTGATCGAGACATTCCAGAGCAAAGTGCAGACATTCATCACGGCGACGGGCATTGAGAGTTTGAATACCGACAAATTGAAGGGTGCCAGCATTTTTCATGTCCATGACGGACAGGTGGGCTCTTAAGGAGTGATTCCATATGTATATTCATTTGGGCGGAGAGAAGATCATCCGTTCGTCGGAGCTGGTTGGGATTTTTGATATCTCGATAGAGAAATCTTCAAAAATCTCCAAGCAGTTCGTCACGCATGCCCAGCAGCATAAAGTCGTGGAGATGATTGGCGAAGAGGATCCGAAATCCATTGTGGTGACGAAGTCGATCGTTTATTACTCTCCGATCTCCTCTGCAACGCTTAAGAAACGAGCAAATCATTTTGTAGCTCAGGCATAACAGAATCTGTAGAAGTAGGTGAAGGCATGTCTATGAATCAACCGACATATGATGAGAATCAGATTCAGGTACTGGAAGGATTGGAAGCCGTTCGTAAACGTCCCGGGATGTATATCGGGTCTACCAGTGCCAAGGGTTTGCATCATTTGGTATGGGAAGTTGTGGACAATAGTATTGACGAAGCGATGGCGGGAATATGCGACCATATCGAAATCATTGTCCATGAGGATAACAGTGTTACCGTTGTCGATAACGGGCGCGGAATTCCGGTCGGCGAGAACGCCAAGCTGAAGAAGTCGACGCTGGAAGTCGTTATGACCGTCCTTCATGCCGGCGGTAAATTTGGCGGCGGCGGATATAAAGTATCCGGCGGTCTGCATGGTGTTGGTGTCTCGGTCGTGAATGCACTGTCTTCGAAAGTCGTGGTTCAAGTCAAACGTGACGGGCACATCTACCAACAGGAGTATCATCGCGGCGTACCTCAATATGATATCAAGGTCATCGGGGATTCCGACGATACTGGTACAACCGTAACCTTCTTGCCGGATCCGGAGATTTTCACGGAAACAACGGAATATGATTACAACACGCTGCTTACGCGGATTCGTGAGCTGGCGTTCCTGAATAAGGGCATTGCGCTTACGCTGACGGATGAACGTACAGGTGCCTCCGACTATTTCAAATACGAGGGCGGAATCATTGAATACGTTAAGTTCCTGAATGAGAAGAAGGAAGCACTGCACGAAGACCCTATCTATGTTGAGGGATCACGGGATAATATTCAGGTCGAAGTATCGCTCCAGTATAACGACAGCTATACCGAGAATATTTATTCTTTTGCAAATAATATCAACACGCACGAAGGCGGAACGCATGAATCCGGCTTTAAGAGTGCGCTCACTCGGATTATCAATGACTATGCCCGCAAAACGGGATTGATCAAAGATAACACCAACAACTTGTCGGGTGACGATGTGCGTGAGGGATTGACGGCAATCATCTCGGTCAAGGTACCGGAGCCGCAGTTCGAAGGACAAACCAAAACCAAGCTCGGCAACAGTGAAGTCCGCGGTATTGTGGAATCCTTGTTCGCGGAGAAGCTGCAGGAGTTCCTGCAGGAGAATCCGTCAGTTTCCCGTCGGATCCTGGAGAAGGCGCTCCAGGCATCACGTGCTCGTGAAGCGGCGCGTAAAGCCCGCGAGATGACACGCCGGAAGAGTGCGCTTGAAGTCAGCGCATTGCCAGGTAAACTGGCAGACTGCTCTTCCAAGGATGCCTCCATCAGTGAGCTGTACATCGTCGAAGGTGACTCTGCCGGCGGATCCGCCAAGCAGGGACGCGACCGGCATTTCCAAGCCATTTTGCCGCTGCGGGGTAAAATTCTCAACGTGGAAAAGGCGCGGCTTGACCGCATCCTCTCCAATGCGGAGATCCGGGCGATCATTACGGCGCTGGGTACGGGTATTGCGGAAGATTTCGATCTGTCCAAGGCCCGTTATCACAAAATCATTATTATGACTGATGCCGACGTTGACGGCGCGCATATTCGTACCTTGCTGCTGACGTTCTTCTACCGTTACATGCGTAAGCTGGTGGAAGCGGGTTATATCTATATCGCCCAACCGCCGCTCTTCAAGATCGAGCGCAATAAGGTGATCCGTTATGCCGGCAGCGAGAAAGAACGCGACGAGATCATCAAGGAATTCGGTGAGAACGTCAAAATTAACGTGCAGCGTTACAAAGGTCTCGGCGAGATGAATGCCGGACAGCTGTGGGAGACGACGATGGATCCAGAGAGCCGTACCATGCTTCAGGTGACCATCGAAGATGCGATCCTGGCTGATACGTTGTTTGATACCCTGATGGGCGATAACGTTGAACCGCGGCGGGATTTCATTCAAGAGCATGCGAAGTCGGTCCGTAATCTGGACGTATAAAGTTAATAATCCAAAAAGGGGCATCCCAAGGTCTGTGAAGGTGGTCATAGCCCCGTCAAGTAGACATTAAAAAAAGAGATTTTATTAAGCGGCGACTTTTTCCCGAAACTCAATCGGGGAGAGGTCGCCCAGTTTGTTTTGGAAACGTTCCATGTTGTAAAACGAAATATACTCCGTAATTTGGCTCCTTATACTCCGTAATTTGGCTCCT